>JBIKZR010000292.1:0-3312 GCA_044354635.1 Crocinitomicaceae bacterium
ATAAAAATTCAACAATAAGAACACTTATTCAAAAAAAATGGCAAAAGAAATATTTTTCGATATTGAAGCGCGTGACAAGCTAAAAAGAGGCGTTGACGCTTTAGCAAATGCGGTAAAAGTTACACTTGGACCAAAAGGGCGAAACGTTGTAATTGGTAAAAAATTCGGTGCACCTCAAATCACAAAAGACGGTGTAAGTGTTGCAAAAGAAATTGAATTGAAAGATCCAATTGAGAATATGGGCGCACAAATGGTAAAAGAGGTTGCTTCTAAAACAGCTGACATTGCAGGTGATGGAACAACTACCGCAACAGTTTTGGCGCAAGCGATTATCAGTGCAGGATTGAAGAATGTTGCAGCAGGAGCTAATCCAATGGATTTGAAGCGTGGAATTGATAAAGCAGTAAAAGAAGTTGTTAAAAACCTTAAAAGTCTTTCAAAAGAAGTTGGTTCAGACAACGATAAAATTAAACAAATAGCAACTATTTCGGCAAATAACGACGAAATGATTGGATCGCTAATCGCGAAAGCAATGAAAGTTGTTGGAAACGATGGCGTTATTACGGTGGAAGAAGCAAAAGGAACTGAAACAGAAATGAAAACTGTGGAAGGAATGCAATTTGACAGAGGGTATCTTTCTCCTTACTTTGTTACCAATACAGAGAAAATGATCACTGAAATGGATAAACCATTGATTTTGATCTACGAAAAGAAAATCTCGAACATGAAAGAATTGCTTCCAATTTTGGAACCAGTTGTTCAGGCAGGAAGAGGACTATTGATTATCGCAGAAGATGTTGATGGCGAAGCACTTGCAACTTTGGTTGTGAATCGTTTACGTGGTTCATTGAAAGTTGCTGCTGTGAAAGCACCAGGTTTTGGTGATCGCAGAAAAGCGATGCTAGAAGATTTAGCTATTTTAACGGGCGGCCAAGTGATTTCAGAGGAAAGAGGATTCACGTTGGAAAATGCAACGATGGACATGCTTGGAACTGCTGAAAAAGTTGAAATCGATAAAGACAATACAACGATTGTTAATGGTTCTGGACAAAAATCAGATATTGATAGCCGCGTTGGACAAATCAAAGCGCAAATCGAATCTACAACTTCTGATTACGATCGTGAGAAATTACAAGAGCGTTTAGCTAAACTTTCTGGTGGAGTTGCTGTACTTTACGTCGGCGCTGCAACGGAAGTTGAAATGAAAGAGAAAAAAGACAGAGTCGACGATGCGTTGGCAGCGACAAGAGCAGCTGTAGAAGAAGGAATTGTTCCTGGTGGAGGTGTAGCATTAATTCGCTGTATTGAATCTTTAGATAAGCTTAAAGGCGATAATGAAGACGAAATGACTGGGATTCAAATTGTGAAGCGCGCTGCGGAAGAGCCATTGCGTCAAATTATAGCGAATGCAGGTGGCGAAGGTGCTGTAATTGTTCAAAAAGTCCGCGAAGGAAAAGATGATTTCGGCTACAATGCTAGAACTGAAGTGTACGAGAATTTATATGCTGCAGGCGTAATTGACCCAACGAAGGTTACACGAATTGCAGTTGAAAATGCAGCTTCAATTGCTTCTATGTTGCTGACTACGGAATGTGTTATTGTAGACAGCCCTGAAGAAAATGCACAAGGAATGGGTGGAATGCCAGGCGGAATGCCAGGAATGATGTAAAAACAAAAAACGAATGCACGGAATGGCAAATTAATTTTAACGCTTGCGCTCCATTCAAATCGTAATCAAAATAAATCAAAGCTTTCTTCGGTAACGAAGGAAGCTTTTTTTATGCATTCAAACTGGGGATGTTCTTTTCGCTGATTTTTGAATCGATGAAAAAAGCATGGAAAAATAGATTGCAATTTACGCAGTAAAAAAAAGCTATCAAAAAATGACCGCCTCCACTATTTTTTTGTGCTAATTTTCGTTTTTACTTATTTCAAATCAAAATTTAAGGAAATAACGACACGTAACGAAAGGAATTTGACATATTGGATTCGGATTTTTTACTAATATTGCAAAATAGTGGCGCTTCCTACAGAGGGCTTCGGCTCTCTTTCTCGGCTCTTGCTTCCCGACTAGCTCGGATAGTGAGAACGGTTATATATAGAACTCTCTTCGGAAACGGAGAGAGTTTGCTTTTTATCTGAATTAAAGTATAAAATCCATAAATTAAATCAAGGTGTGCTCCACTGAAAAATTGAACTAACACATGCACTAATTACAATATAATTTGTATGGAATAAAAAAAAGAGGCTGGCGTATAAAAAAACCTAATTGTTTAAATTAAAAAGACCGATGAAGAAAATCTTCATCGGTCTTTTTAATTTATTTTAAACCTGTCAATCTATTTATAGACGACTAATTGATTTAAATTAGTTTTTCGAAATACGTTGAATAGAAGTACCATTTTCAGTTTTTATACTAAAGATGTATATTCCTGTTTCATAAGATGAAAGATCAATTGTTCCTCCATTTACAACATTAATCGATTGAAGTACTTTTCCTTGAGCATCAAGCACATTAACAGTAGCATTTGAAGCTGTCATCGTTAAGGTTACAAAATCTCTTGTTGGATTAGGATAAAGGCTAATAACGTTATTCAATATTTCCTTAATTGAAACATTATCAATCACAACACAAGAAGAAGTGTCTGAACAAGATCCATCACTTACAATAACAGAATATGAACCGTTAGCCGTTGCTGTATATGTTTGCGAAGTTGCACCAGCAATTGATAAACCTGTTCCACAATTAATCCATTGGTAAGCTGTTCCTGTTGAAGCTGTAATTGTAGCGTCACCATTATCTGTTGCTGTTGCTATTGGTGAAACATTAATTGTCAAATCTAATGTTACCAATGAATCGCAACCTGCAGCGCTTGTCAACAAGAATGTTGCTGTGTTATTATTCGAAGTATAAGTAACACCATCAATCCAAGTATATGAATCACATGCTGCTTGAACATCTGTGCCAGTTGTAGAATTGTTAATTGTCAATACTAAAGTAGCCGTTGAATCACAACCAGCAGCATTCGTTAATACTTGAGAATATGTACCACCAACTGTATAGGTTGTACCGTTTGTCCAAGTATATGTTTCACAAGCCGCAACTGGCGTTGATGAAGTTGTACTGTTATTGATTGTCAATACTAAAGTAGCCGTTGAATCACAACCAGCAGCATTCGTTAATACTTGAGAATATGAACCACCAACCGTGTACGTTGTTCCATTTGTCCAAGTATAAGAATCACAAGCCGTAACTGGTGTTGATGAAGTTGTACTGTTGTTAATTGTCAATACTAAAGTTGCCGTTGAATC
>JBIKZR010000293.1:0-3307 GCA_044354635.1 Crocinitomicaceae bacterium
TTTGGCAAATATTCGGGAAACCGATGCAATTATTCATGTTTTGAGATGTTTTGATGACGGAAATATTATCCATGTGGATGGCGATGTAAACCCAATACGAGATAAAGAAATCATCGATATTGAATTACAGTTAAAAGATTTGGAAACGGTTGAAAAACGCATCGCTGCCTTGGCGCGTGTATTAAAATCGAACGATAAAGATATTTTGAAAGAAAATGAATTGGCGCAACGCATCAAGGAAAGTTTGGAACAAGGGGTTTCCGTCCGTGCATTAAGTTTTGACGAGAAGGAAATTGAAATCGTTAAGAAATTTCAACTGATTACAGCTAAGCCTGTTTTGTACTTGTGTAATGTAGATGAAGCATCTGTTGCATCTGGAAATGCATACGTGGAACAAGTAAAAGAGGCGGTGAAAAATGAAGACGCGCAAGTTTTGGTAATTGGTGCTAAAATTGAATCGGATATCACGGAACTGGAAACGTACGATGAGCGAAAAATGTTTTTGGACGAATTGGGACTGGAAGAACCAGGCGTAAATCGACTAATTATTGCAGCGTATGCTTTACTGGAATTACAAACGTATTTTACTGTTGGGGTAAAAGAAGTACGTGCTTGGACAATTACAAAAGGAATGACTGCTCCGCAAGCTGCTGGCGTGATTCATACGGATTTTGAAAAGGGATTTATCCGCGCTGAAGTGATGAAATACATTGATTTCACAACTTTAGGTTCTGAAAATGCAGTAAAAGATGCTGGTAAATTTAAAGTCGAAGGCAAGGAATATATCGTGGAAGATGGTGATATCATGCACTTTCGTTTTAATGTTTAAATCAGTACTTTGGTGCAGCAAACACGAATAGAAAAAATACAAAACTAAAATACGCATTACCATGAATATTCCTGCAAATAATCCGTTGTTGACTTCTTGGGTGGAAGTACCGGAACATTCCGATTTTCCTATTCAAAATTTACCGTTCGGAATTTTTAAAACAACGCAGTTGACGCCTAGAGTAGGAGTGCGAATCGGTGATTTTGTGCTCGACTTGAAAACACTATTTGTATTGGGTTACCTCGAGAATTTGCCTTTTGAACAAGCGGATTTTGACACCTTTTATCTGAATGGACTGATGAAAAAAGGTAAAAAGGGATCGCGTGATTTACGCAATAGAATTTCGAAATTGTTGCAGGCGGATTTTGACGATTTAAAGGTGAATGAACACCATATTGCACAGGTTTTAATACCAATTTCGCAAGTAGAAATGTGCATGCCAGTTCAGATTGGCGACTACACGGATTTTTATTCTTCCCGAGAACATGCTACAAATGTTGGAACGATGTTTAGAGATCCTGCAAATGCTTTACTGCCAAATTGGCTATGGATTCCAGTTGGTTACCACGGTCGCGCAAGTTCCGTGATTCTTTCTGGAGAGGCATTTTACCGTCCGAAAGGTCAAATCAAACCAGATCCAGCTGCAGATCCCATTTTTGCAGCATGTAGAAATTTGGATTTTGAATTGGAAACAGCTTTTATAACGTTTGATGGAAAACCATTGGGAGATTCTATCTCTACTGCGGAAGCGGAGGAATTTATTTTTGGAATGGTGCTTTTTAACGATTGGTCTGCCCGTGATATTCAAACATGGGAATATGTGCCACTGGGACCATTTTTAGCAAAGAATTTTGCTTCTTCCATTTCTGCTTGGATTGTTACTTTGGATGCTTTGGAGCCGTTTAAAGTTTCTTCGCCAGAGCAACATCCAGAAGTTTTGTCGTATTTGAAATACGAAGGTTTTAAATCCTACGATATTGCATTAGAAGTTGCTATTCAACCAGAAAATTCGATTGAAACGGTAATCAGTCGTTCCAATTTTAAATACATGTATTGGAATATGGCTCAACAACTTGCGCACCACACGGTGAATGGTTGTAATATTCGCGGAGGAGATTTAATGGGTTCCGGAACGATTTCCGGTCCAACGGAAGATTCCTACGGTTCCATGCTGGAATTGGCTTGGAAAGGAACGAAGCCATTGAAATTGAACGATGGTTCGGAACGTAAATTCATTCAGGATCTAGATACAGTTATCCTGCGCGGACATTGCGAGAAAGATGGCGTACGCATCGGTTTTGGTGAAGTTTCCGCGAAAGTTCTTCCAGCAAAAAATTAGTAAAATAAAATGTCTAAAGTAGCGTCAGAATTCCAGGATATCGACATTGAGAAGGAACGCAAGGAAATCTTGAATGCCTTTAAAGGTTTGTTGCGCGCCACAAAAGATCGTTCACGGGAAGATACGCGAATGATTCGGAAAGCATTTGACGTAGCGGTGGAAGCGCACAAAGATATGCGCAGAAAATCTGGCGAACCGTATATTTACCATCCCATTGCTGTTGCACGAATTTGTGTGGAGGAAATGGGATTGGGCGCAACAGCTATTACGTGCGCATTATTGCACGACACGGTGGAAGATACGCACATTACATTGGAAGATGTTGAGGATCTTTTTGGGTCGAAAGTACGCTTGATTATTGATGGTTTGACAAAAATACCAGAAGTATTTGACGAGAATGCTTCGATCCAAGCGGAGAATTTTCGTAAAATGATTTTGACGATTTCGGATGATATTCGTGTGGTTTTAATCAAGCTCGCGGATCGACTGCACAACATGCGAACCTTAGGAAGCATGCGCGCGGACAAACAACTGAAAATAGCTTCTGAAACGAAATTTTTATATGCTCCGCTGGCGCACCGTTTGGGATTGTATTCGATAAAAAGTGAATTGGAGGATTTGGCATTGATGTACAGTGAGCCAGAGGTGTATTCGAAAATTGAAAACAGCCTGAAATCGACCAAAGATGTGCGTAACCGTTTCATTAGAAGATTCGTACAACCAATAAAAGAAGCACTCCAATTTGAAGGATATGTTTTTGATATCAAGGCGCGTACAAAGTCTGTTTCGTCGATTTGGCGAAAAATGAATGCGAAGGGGATTCCATTTGAGGAAGTCTACGATATCTTTGCCGTTCGAATAATCGTCGATACGCCCACGGAATTGGAAAAACCGGATTGCTGGCGGATTTATAGTATCATAACAGATTTTTACCAGCCGAGTCCGGATCGTTTACGCGATTGGATTTCTACACCGCGGGCAAATGGCTATGAATCTCTGCACACAACCGTAATGTCGCCCACTGGAAAATGGGTAGAAGTGCAGATTCGTTCCAAAAGAATGGATGAAATCGCTGAAAAAGGACTTGCTGCGCATTACAAATACAAAGAATCGAAGTCAGAAGAAAGTAAATTTGACCG
>JBIKZR010000295.1:0-3305 GCA_044354635.1 Crocinitomicaceae bacterium
TCCTTGGGGAAGTAATGCTGAACTTACCATTACTGTTGGACGTGGTGGTGTTTTTCCAAATCCAGGTTATTCGCCAAGAGCTCCTCTTATTAAAGTGTATTACGGAACAAATACTTCCACACTTACGTATCAATGGTCTAATGGTGCAACAACTGAAGACCTCACAGGAATCGCTGCCGGAACTTATTCTGTAACAGCTACAGATTGTAATGGTTGTGTAGCTTCTGCAACAGTTGATGTAGGTCTGGCAGGTTTAAGCGAAGAGAGTTTAAATGCTATTTTTATACATCCTAATCCAGCTAACGATATACTATATTTCAGTGAAACAGCCGATAAGGTTGATATTTTAGATATGCGTGGAAGAATTGTTAAATCAACTTTAAATACAAATAATGTTGAAGTTAAATATTTATCCGCCGGTGCTTACTCAATAAGGCTAACAATTAAAGATACCTTTTCAGTTCACCGATTCGTAAAAGAGTAATATAATTACTCGAACGTTACATGAAATAAATCATATAATAACTAGTCCTAAAAAAACCAGCACGATTGTGTTGGTTTTTTTTATTGTGGAGTCCCCGGATTTGGAGAGATTGGGTAATGTGTTGTGATGAAAAAATAAAGGAGATTTATTCAAAATTAAACAATCACCCAAGAAAACGTTTTGGCAATGAAAATCCAATAATTAGAATGGAAAAATTATTTAACCTAGAAATTGGATTAGTGGCTTGTATCCAGTGATACGATTTTTAAAGACAAATTCTAATCCAAATGAAGTTTTATACAGATATCAAAAGACAATTATAATTGCTTATATCGAATTGGAACATTTGATGAATACTGAAAAAAATCTGAAAGCACTAGATGAAGTAGTTGAAAAGAAAGTTAAACCAAAATTAAAGTTGCTGAAATCTCAAAAGACTTATTAAAAATTAACGTTTTAATTCGCTAGAATTAAATTACTAGATTCAAAACGAAATTGAGTGGAGATTGAGTTAGAATTATTTATTTTTCAAGAACACATTTGGAGAAATATCTTCACTTAGAACATAGCATTTAGAACCCAGGTCAAATAGCTAAAAGTAAATTTATTGTTTATATTTGCACAAAACCAATACAATCACACAATAATTTAATGGAAATACTCATTATCATAGGTTTAGTACTTTTGAACGGCATTTTTGCGATGTCTGAAATTTCATTGGTATCAGCCCGAAAATTCAAACTAGAAAACGCAAAAAAGAAAGGAAGTAAAGGAGCAAAAACAGCCCTTGAATTATCTGAAAATCCGACTAAATTTTTCTCAACTGTACAAATTGGAATTACGCTGATTGGTATTTTATTAGGAGTATACAGTGGTGAAAATTTAACAAAGGATTTAGAATCGTATTTAAATAATTACCAATCATTAAAACCATATGCGGAGAATTTAGCGGTTGGCTTAATAGTTGTTTTCATAACATATCTATCTATTATTTTAGGAGAATTATTCCCAAAAAGATTAGGAATGACTTTTCCTGAAAAAATAGCTATAGCAATAGCTAGACCAATGAAAGTTTTGTCGCTTGTAACTTCTCCCTTTGTGTGGTTGCTCTCTATTTCAAATGATTTATTATTAAAACTTTTTAGAATCCGTAAAACAACTGAAAGCAAAGTTTCTGAAGAAGAAATTAAGGCTATTATCAAGGAAAGTGCGGATGGTGGTGAAATTCAAGACATTGAACATAACATTGTGGAGCGTGTTTTTGAATTAGGAGACAGAAAAGTCAATTCCTTATTTACGCATCGAAATGAAATGGTGTTTTTTGATGAACAGGATAGCTGGGATGATATTAGAGCAAAAATAAATGAAGAAAAACACTCGGCATATCCAGTTTGTAAAAATGGAAATTTAGATGAAACTCTTGGAATTGTGCTATTAAAAGACTTGTTTTTTCCAATGACTGAGAAAGAATTTCAAATTATAGATTTTGTAAAAGAACCTGTTTATATCACGAACTCAACATACGCATATAAAGTATTAGAATTATTCAAACTCGAAAAAATGCACTACGGTATTGTGGTGGACGAATATGGCTCAGTTGAAGGAATTATTACTATGGATGATGTGGTAGATGCTTTGGTCGGTGATGCAACTGAAATGGATCAAGATGAATATCAAATTATTCAGCGAGATGATGAAAGTTGGTTGGTAGATGGTCAGTATTCCTTAATTGAATTTGTACGCTATTTTAATTTATATATAGATGAAGAAATTCAAAACAAATATACAACTGTTGCAGGTTTGTTAATTCATCAAAGCAGCACCCTGCCTGAAGTAGGGTATAAATTTGATTTTGATGATTACCGTATAGAAGTCATTGATAAAGATAATCAGCGAATTGATAAGGTATTGGTAACGAAAATTTAATCTAAAAATGATAAAATTAAAAATGGATAAAATTAGTAGAATCAATCTACCTTGTTTACGTTTTTGATTTAGATTATGTTAATTGAGTGGGAAGATACAATTTATTTCATCTTAAACCAAAACCCTTGACTTTTCAACAAAATCAAGGGTTACAGGGTTTTTTCGAAATTTATTTAACGAAAAGCTGTGGAGTCGGAGGGGTTCGAACCCTCGTCCAAACGATGAGTTTTCAAGCTTTCTACATGCTTATTTCTTGGTTGATTTTCGACAGTGGGAAGGACAAGAACACCCGAATCCACCGCTTAAACACTGAGGTCTTACAAAAGCTTAGTGTTATCACTTTTGCCAGCCCAAAATTTTGAACTCCCGAAGATCGCATCTAATGGGCAGAGACGCGAAGGAAGTACTTGTCTAACCTACTAAACTTCGGGAAGATTAAGCCAATTAACATTCAGCTAATTAAGCAGCAAGTGCGTATGACGTGTTGTCAATTATAGTTTGAAGCAAGATATTTAAGAGGTTCACAACAACCCTCTGCATGCTGACACTCGACTACTTCTGTCGCTGTCAAATCCAAAAACGACCCCAAAGAACTAGTGTAAAGGTACAAAATCATCTTGAAGCAAACAATGTGCAACTTGAAAATCGTGCATAATTAATAAATTATAAGGGAAATTGCCATCTTTTTAGTTTCCTTAACTTCTTAATATGCTTCCCTCCTTTTGGAAATTCCGATTTCCTTTCCGTGAAATAGTAGTGATATTGGCTTAAATTTCAAAGCAGGTAATTGAATTAATCTAAAATACGGGTAAACCAAAGAGAATTGCAGTTATAATCTCCTTAATTTTAGGCAGAAACTATTCCGAAACATGAAAAAAATACTCATCATCGAAGA
>JBIKZR010000294.1:0-3305 GCA_044354635.1 Crocinitomicaceae bacterium
ATTTTTTCAACTTCCATAATTTATTCGCGGTTATATGGACTCGACAAATGTTCTACAATAATTTTAACACACCTAATCGAAAAAAAGATTTAATTGACTGGCGAACACTCTAAAACAATCCATTTGCCGGTAATTGCTGAATTTGCTTTCAAATTTTGCTTTACATTTAAAACAAATGAATTCTAGTTCGTATAAATTGTGCAGTTAAAAAAATCCAATTAAAATTAAGCAGCTATCTTCCTCAAGTAAATAGATTCCTTATAATGAAGCTTTCTAATAAGACAATTAAAACCGTTCATTTTAATGACAACCTATCCAAATCCTTGCCTAACAAGTTTCTCATGTCAGTATTTTATACATTTCGCTTTGATTGTTAACATTGGGTTATTTTAATTAATCATTTCTTAAGATAAGAATAACCACTAGGAAACTTCATTCGAATTAATCCACCTTAATTTTGGATTGTTAAAAAAAATGGGTGTAGCAGCTTCCCAAGAAATACTGCTTAAAAAAACAAAAAAGAAAAATATGAAAAGAAATTTACTATTAACAGCAATGGCAATTATGTTCTTCATTGGACTAAATGCACAAGTTAACATTACAGGTAACATTACGACCAATACAACTTGGACGAAAAACAACATTTATGTATTATCCCCAGGATTTAAATACGTAACAAATAATGCAACCTTAACGATTGAACCAGGAACAATTATTAAAGGAAACGAAGGAACTTTAGTTATAACAAGAGGCTCTAAAATTATGGCTGAAGGAACAGCAAACCAACCTATTGTTTTCACATCTTCACAACCTGCAGGTTCTAGATCATCTGGTGATTGGGGTGGAATCATTATTTGTGGTAAAGCACCTATAAATGATCCTGCTGGATATCGTTTAGCTGAAGGTGGAATTGATCCTGTTATGGGACTTTATGGCGGAACCGATATCCTTGACAATTCCGGTGTTATTAAATATGTTCGAATAGAATATGCTGGTGTGGCTTACCAACCAAACAACGAAACTAACTCATTAACAATGGGTGGTGTTGGTATTGGTACAACTATAGAACATGTTCAAGTTTCTTACGGTGGAGATGATGGTTTTGAATGGTTTGGTGGTAACGTAAATGCGAAATACCTTATTGTTCAAGGGACTATCGATGACATGTATGATGTAGATTACGGTTATACAGGAAAAGTACAATTCGCATTAGGAATTTCCGATACGCTTCTTGCTGATATTTCAGGATCAAATGGTGTTGAAACGGACAATGATGCAACTGGAACAACTAATGGCCCACTTACTAAAGGTATTTTTTCAAATATGACATTAGTTGGTCCAAAAATTAATTCATCTACAACGTTTAATTCAAATTACAAAAGAGCGCTTCATATAAGAAGATCAAGTTCTTTTTGCACATACAATTCAATCTTCACAGGATGGCCTGTAGGACTTAAGATTGATGGTCAAACAACTGCGAATAATGCAACGAGCGGAACTTTACAATTTAAAAACAATATTATTGCAGGAATGACTCAAGCTTTAGATTCAACTGGTTTGTCTTTTAATATGCTTAATTGGTTCAATTCAAATGGAAACTCTATTGTAGCAAATACAAGTGGAGTGATGATGCAAAACATCAGCGATTATCAAAATCCAAGTTACTTATTAAATGCTGGGTCACCTGCATTATCGGGAGCTAGTTTTGCTTCTCCAAATTTAACTGACAATCATTTCATACCAACAACTTACGTAGGTGCTTTTGATGGAACAAACGATTGGACAGAATGTTGGGCGAATTTTGATGCGCAAAACGAAAATTACAACACACCTAATTATGGTTTAGATGCTAACGCAGGCTTTACAAATGTTGATTTAGCAGTAACATTCACGAATACTTCTGTTGGAGCTACAGATTACTCATGGAATTTTGGTGATGGAAATACAGATTTAACAGCAACACCTTCACACACATATGCTACTCCTGGAGTTTACACAGTAGTTTTAACTGCAACAAATGGTGTTTGTACAAGTGAGTTTTCATTTACTGTAACAGTTGAAAATGTTGGAGTTGAAGAGAATTCAATTATCTCTAGCTTAACAATGTTCCCAAATCCTGCGGCTGAGAATGTACAATTGACATTCAATTCAAAAGAAAATACTACAGTAACAATTCAAGTTGTTGATTTCGCAGGGAAAATTGTTTCACAAAATACCAACTTTATAATTGAGGCTGGAAAGAATACGATTTCTTTAGAAACAACAAATTTAGAATCAGGGTTGTATAATGTAATTATTGCATCTGAAAATGGTTCTACAAAATCATTGAAACTTGCAGTAAACAAAAAATAATAATCTTAAATCCAAAGAGGTCGTTTTAATAACGACCTCTTTTTACATTTAATAAATATGCAAGGAACTAACAAGAGCCATACAATTCTTCTTATTGATGACGAGCAAGACATTTTAGAATTTTTATCATACAATCTAAGAAAAGAAGGGTACAAAGTCTATACAGCATCAAATGGAGAAGAAGGTATAAAAATTGTGCAAAAAATATCTCCTTCACTTATACTTTTGGATGTAATGATGCCCGTATTAGATGGTATTGAAACTTGTCAAATGATTCGAAAAGATCTGAATATAACACAACCTATAATTGCATTTTTAACATCAAGAGCTGAAGACTATTCTCAAATTGCAGGTTTCGAAGCAGGAGCGGATGATTACATTACTAAGCCTGTCCGCCCTAGATTATTAGTGAGTAAAGTAGAATCGTTACTTAGAAGACTAGATAAACCAATAGCAGAAGATATTTCTACCCCTACAACTAAGATAAAAATTGATAGAGATCGTTTTTTAGTGGAAGTAAACGATACCGTTTTAATTCTCCCAAAAAAAGAATTTGAATTATTGGAGTTATTAGCCGGAAGACCTGGAAAGGTTTTTAATCGTGAACAGATTTTATCGATTGTATGGGGAAATGAAACAATTGTTGGGGAGAGAACGATTGATGTTCACATTAGAAAATTACGCGAGAAACTAGGAGATTCGTATATTCGCACTATTAAAGGGGTGGGATATACATTTAGCGAATAGTGAGGAATATAAAACCAATACATTTACTTTTAGGTGGTAGCGCAATAATTTTTGGGCTAACATTTTTAATTACATTCATTATCGATTTTCAGATAATGAATTTTCCTTTTTGGGTATTAATTGGATTACCCCTTACAACTGGATTAATTTCATTTGGTGTATTTTATTTTTTTATTAAACATTTTATCAACGACCGATTAAAATTA
>JBIKZR010000296.1:0-3304 GCA_044354635.1 Crocinitomicaceae bacterium
AGGGCTTTATTAGATTGTTTTTAATTTTTGCTTTTACGGTAATTCGGTTGCGCCAATACCATTGATCGCGTTTGAATTTAAATTCTTCAAATTGAATTCTCGACAGGTAAACCAATCTAAAATAAGATTCCATTTTTTTATACTTGGAGGAATTTAAGCGCAAACCAAGCGAGAAACGATTACCAAATGTTGTTCTCTTTCCATCCAATAAAAAATCTGAATTTCTCCTTGCGCTATTTCGATACGCTGCATTAATTTCAATCGATTTATTGATCGTATAGCTTGGTTCTATTTTAAATAGCAATTTATCGAAACTAGTTGTGCTTAAGTTCCAACGGGATTGAAGTCCAAACAACACGTTTAGTTTTTTTGTGCAATCCAATTCTCCTTCTATTGCTGTCCGATTATACAATTGTGACGATTGCGAAAAAGAAACGAAATACTGAAAAAAGAAAATCAGTAGAGTTATATAGATTTTCATTAATGACTGATGGTTAATTGACCTATTTCTGTAATTGTGCCATTTTTAGAAATTTCAACAGATAAATAAACTGGCGTTTTTTCTCCGGCAACCTGGTTTTCAGTTAACGCATAAACTTTGTACTTGCCTACTTGAAGTCCTTCAAACGTGAAAATGCCATTCGCTCCAGTACGAACAGTTTCGTTAAAGCTTGTTCCTTCGCCATAAATTAAGAAAACACGCTCGTCTGCAATTGCTGTTTCTGTGCCAGTTACATCCGGTTTCCCTTGATTGGAAATGTCTACATTGAAGTTCGTTGTTCCATTATCCGCATCCGAAATTGTGCTGTGCGATGTACTTGTAAGTGAAATAATATCCTGGTTTAAACTCATGGTATATTCTCCTTGTAACGCAAGTGAAATTGCTTCTGCCGTTTTATTGGCAATTTCCGTGTTGGAATCGCTGTAATTAAAATCAACGGATATTCCCGTTCTTCCTTGTAAAAATGGATTGCCATTGCTTATCCAGTTTTGGTTTTTATACCAAACGTAGTATAGGTTTCCTCCGGATGGACTATTGAAAAGCCAATAATCGCCATGTTCAACATCGCTGCCACTTTTTACTGTGATTTCAATAATTTCCGATTCTCCACTTGTGAAATTAACACCGACCAATGCGCCACGAATTGCAGATGTTCCACCCGGTCCTTCTACTTTTTTACATTGGTTAAATAAGGCAACAATTGCAATTCCAAGTAGTGCTTTTTTTAAAATTGATTTCATCTTAGTATAATTTTAATGGTTTGATAAATGCCGTCGATTTGATTAATAGTAAGTAAATAATATCCTTTTGAAAGGGTACTGAAATCTAAATTCTCTTCTTTCAGCTGGTCAAATTTTTGTTCGTACTGCAAAATCCCTTCAACCGTAAATAATTTGAGCGTTACATTTTCAAGATGCATTGCATGGCGGATGGAGATTTTTCCATCACTCGGATTCGGAAAAACGATGGAAGCTATTTTTTGATTTTCCTCCAAGTTGAGATTGTCGCAGGTTCCAAACATGTTTTGATCCATCCAAATTAAACGACTTTGCATCCAACTTTTTAGGTAATCAATCTCTTCTTGGTAAGTATCTCCAACAAAATTATTTGGCCAAACGTAGGTTCCTAAAATAGGCCATTTGGAATAGTTTCGACTTGCAGGAACGGTTAAATTAGCTGCCAAACTATCAATGTAATTTGTTAGAACGGCATCGCTGAGAATAGTTTCCCGCAGTGTTAGCCACCGACATTTTACTGCATTTGCATAATTCGTATCTTCCAAAAGGCGATTCCACCAAAACGGATTATCTAAACCACCACCGCAAATAGTGTTGAAATTGATCTCCCAGCCTGTTGTTTGTCCTCCTTGACAATAATTAGCGTTTCCCCATCCCAAGTTAAAATCCCATAATGGACCGGCAACTAATTTTCCTCCTTCACTCAGACGGTTTTTGTGCAAAAAGGTAGAGATTCTATAGCCATCTACATTTTTGGAAATTTCATTTACTAGCATAAAATCGATAAAAGATTGCTCGTCGATATAGGCTTTGTAACCGGAAATTGGGTCAGCGAAATTAGGACCAGCCAAAGCAGTTTCCCAATCCGTTATGAAGTCTTCAATGTATTGTATTTGAGCCGGTTGCATTTCTGTAATTTCAGGATCGTGCAGTTGATAAGAAATAGTGCTATTTCCTGGATTAGCACTAGTAAACGGAGAATCCCAAGCGATTATTCCACCGGCTGTCGTTTTGTCAATTTTCACGATATAGCCGCCAGTCAATTCATTATCCGTAAGATCATTTGGCAATAATTCATCCACATTTACTCTGCCGGGATTTTGTTTTATTCTTTCCATAAAAACATAAACTCCGATGTATTCTCCATTCAGCACTACTTCACATAATTTTGTTCTTGGAGCGTAATGTCCCATTTGTGTCCCGATTTCGAATGTCAGAACATTTCTAATCAGAGATTTATCCGTGTAAGGAGCATATAAAATCCAATCATTATCCGCTGGCCAATCAAATATTGAAGCATTATAATTTAGAGAAGGATTCGGTCCGCGTGTCTCTATACCATACGATTTCATTGGAAAAGAATTGGAAGAGGAACCCCGTCTTTCAATTGCAATTTGACCATAAAACGCATTAAAGGAATCGGTTACATTATTTACAATTCCAGGGCCATTGTCAATTATGCCCATTATGCCATCGATTTTTGGTTCATCCGGAATTGCTACTCCTTCTGTATTTAGGAGTACAATAGGTAAATTCGATGTTACAAATTCAAAAGGTGGAACAAACCATTCTGGTGTTTGGCCATAATTATTGGCGGAATTCACAATTCCAACGCTGAAAAAAGCCCTCGATGTAAAATCAGAAGATGAAGCACTTTGATTATGCGTTTCTATACAAAGTACGTTGGTTCCATTTTGTAAGATTCCAGAAAATTGGCTTTGAGATAATTCAAATTGCTCTGGATAATTTCCTTGGTAAAGGGCTGCTTCATGCGATGAGGATGCTGTTTGGTTATAGGTTGGTTGCCCAGCAGAAACAATACCATTTCGTGCAATCTCTACACCGTTCAAATAGGCAACGAAACCATCGTCATAGTCCATGTTTAATATTGCCCTAGTTATAAGAGAAAAATCTAAAATAGTGAAGGATATTCGATGGTAAACAGAAATTGAATTCGATGGAATTGAGGTATTATCGTCGCCATCTCCAAATCCAAATCCTCCTTGTCCAGAACTCCAAGCATCTGCATTGAAGGATGGTTGTATCCAGTTTTGAGATGTGCTAG
>JBIKZR010000297.1:0-3288 GCA_044354635.1 Crocinitomicaceae bacterium
TAAATCTTTACAAGAACAACATTAATCGATACTAATTGAATTGTTATGGAAAGTACTTTAGATATTTTTATTAAGTCAATATTT
Organism: Crocinitomicaceae bacterium; assembly: GCA_044354635.1. GTDB lineage: Bacteria > Bacteroidota > Bacteroidia > Flavobacteriales_D > Crocinitomicaceae > M0103. The sequence goes on from JBIKZR010000297.1 coordinate 85, forward strand.
TCAGAGAACATGATCTTTGCCTACTTCCTAGGCATGTGTTCTTATCTGGCGGTATCCAAAACGGTAAAAACTGCTGTTGGACTAGGCGCAGCGGTTATTTTTGTATTAACGGTAACCGTTCCTGTTAATTATTTGTTGGAAAATTACCTTTTGAAAGCAGGAGCATTGTCTTGGTTGGGTGATGAATATACGGAAATTGATTTGAGTTTCCTTTCGTTTATTATGTTCATTGCAGTTGTTGCCTCTATTGTTCAATTGGTAGAAATGTTGGTAGAAAAATTTGCTCCTGCTTTGTATGGTGCTTTGGGAATCTTCTTGCCGCTTATTGCTGTTAACTGCTCCATTCTTGGTGGTGCGTTGTTCATGCAAGAACGCCAATATTCAACAGTTTTAGATGCAAGTGCATTTGCGTTTGGATCAGGAATTGGCTGGTTTATCGCAATTGTAGCGATTGCTGCGATTCGTGAAAAGGTTAGGTATTCCAACGTTCCAGCTCCCTTGAGAGGTCTAGGAATTACATTTATTATTACTGGTTTGATGGGAATGGCTTTTATGAGTTTCATGGGAATCAAATATGGTAAAGAAGTGAAAGTAGATAAAGTAGAGCTTGTTCAAACGGCTGAAGATAGTAACACTAAAATTCAAGAGTAATGGGGTTGACATTAACAATCACGATAGTAGCTTTCTTATTGGTAATGCTTGCATTGACTGCAATGTTGCTGTTTGTAAAAGCTAAAATAACACCAAAAGGAAAGATTCAAATTGATATCAACCACGGTGAACGTTTAGTGGAAGTGGACGGTGGAAGCACACTTCTTTCTACCTTAAGCAATAATGGTATCTTTTTACCTTCTGCTTGCGGTGGCGGTGGAACTTGTTTACAATGTAAATGCCAAGTTTTAGAAGGTGGTGGAGAAATTCTACCAACGGAGGAACCGCATTTTTCCCGTAAAGAGATTGCTGCAAAGTGGCGTTTGGGTTGCCAAGTGAAGGTGAAGGAGAACATGAAAATTCACGTGGAAGAGGAAGTTCTTGGAATCAAAGAATGGGAGGCTACCGTAGTTTCGAATTTCAACGTTGCAACCTTTATCAAGGAATTTATTGTAGAGATTCCGGAAGACATGGATTACAAAGCTGGTGGGTATATTCAAATTAAAATTCCTGCATGCGAAGTGAAATATTCCGATATGGACATTACTGCGCACCCACTGGATCATCCTGGTGAACCAGATAAATTCAAAGCGGATTGGGATAAGTTTGGTTTGTGGCCTTTGGTTATGAAAAACGAAGAGGAAGTTGTTCGTGCTTATTCTATGGCTTCTTACCCTGCGGAAGGTCGCAAAATCATGTTAAATGTTCGTGTTGCTACACCGCCATTTGATAGAGCTAGAAATGGTTGGATGCAAGTGAATCCTGGGATTGCTTCTTCCTATATCTTTAACTTGAAGGAAGGAGATAAAGCACTTATTTCTGGTCCGTATGGTGAATTTTTCATCAATGAGTCCGACGCTGAAATGGTTTACATCGGCGGTGGAGCCGGAATGGCGCCAATGCGGTCACATTTATACGAACTATTCAAAACACTTCGCACGAATAGAAAAGTAAGCTACTGGTATGGTGGTCGATCTAAAGGCGAATTGTTCTATATCCATTATTTTCGTGACCTTGAAAAAGAATTTCCTAATTTCAAATTCTATTTAGTGCTTTCTGAGCCGATGGAATCGGATAACTGGAACGTAATGAAAGACACAGAAGACGAAGGAGACGGTTTTGTTGGTTTCGTTCACCAAGTAGTTATCGATCAGTATTTATCAAAGCACGAGTCACCGGAAGATATTGAATTCTACTTCTGCGGCCCGCCGATGATGAACAATGCGGTAACGAATATGTGCGACCAATGGGGCGTTCCAAAAGAAAATGTACGTTTTGATGATTTTGGAGGATAATCCATTTTCACGTTAACTATATTAATCCCGTTTTTTTGAAACGGGATTTTTTTATAGCACTTTTTTGGATAAAATAGCTTGCATGCAGACGAGAGACTTTCTATATCTTGCTCCTTTACAAGGTTTTACAGACCACCATTTCCGAAACGCTTTTCAAGAAGTACTAGGAGATGTGGATCGCTTTTACGCACCATATTTGAAAATGGCGCACGATGGAACGTTGAAAGAAGGCCCGAAAGTAGATGTTTTACCCACAAATAATCCTTTTGAAAAAGTCGTTCCCCAGATAATGGCGTGTTGCACCGATGATTTTCTTGTCATGACCGACTATTTGCGTAATCTTGGTTATACGGAAGTCAACTGGAATTTAGGTTGTCCTTATCCAATGGTGGCAAAACGGGATTTAGGTTCCGGAATATTAAACAAACCGGATAAAATCCTAGCTATTTTGGAAACGGTTATACCGACGTGTGGTTTGAAAATCGGTTTAAAAATGCGCATGGGTTACGAACATACGGGAGATATTTTGAACCTCCTTCCTGCCTTAAATGCTTTTCCATTGTCGGAAATAATTGTACATGCGCGCTATGGAAAGCAATTGTATGCTGGCACATGCGACCACGACAGATTTACTGAATGTCTGCCCTTAACCTCCCATAAATTAATGTACAATGGCGATATTAATACGGTGGAAGATTTTAGAGAATTGAAAACCAAATTTCCAACTATACAGCATTGGATGTTAGGCCGTGGTGCTGTTGCAAATCCATTTATATTTGAAATGATTCAAGAGGATAGCTTGGATTTCCCGGAAGATCGTAACGAGGTTTTTCTTGCCTTTTTGCTCTTACTTTTAGAAAGTCACTTGAATACCAACAACAACGATGGAAATATTCTCCTCAAAATGAAACATTATTGGGAATATTTCTCAACAGCTTTCGATTCTGGTATCACTTATTTTCGCCAAGTGAAGAAGGCAGAGTCAATCGCTCAATATGAAATAGTGTTGAAAAAAATATTACTGGAAACAAATTAATTAAAATGTATTTTCTGGAAGGATTAGGCAATGAAATAGATAAAAATATTATCTATGGCATATTATTTGCTAAAACAGCACCGGAAATCTTGGGCACTTTTGCCACTAGATAAAAATCGTTGAATATGAAAAAAAACATCTATATTTTTAGTGTTCTATTGGTGAACTTTACCGGTATTCATGCACAAAGCGAACGTTTTTCAAAGGATTTTGAGCCAATAC
>JBIKZR010000298.1:0-3283 GCA_044354635.1 Crocinitomicaceae bacterium
CCTGTTTTATTGCGTTTGACGCAAATTTTTAAAGTCCATTTTCATAAACAAAAACGGTTTGGCCTTGGCAACATCAAACAATATTTCGACAAGAATTAATTTTGCTTCTAGCAAAAATCAGTTCGACTATCCAGATTTTTTGGATATTCAACTAAAGTCCTTCCAAGAGTTTTTCCAGTTGGAGACAACACCGGAAAACAGAGAGAGCGAAGGATTGTATAGAGTTTTCGCTGAAAACTTTCCAATAACAGATACGAGAAATCAGTTTGTTTTGGAATTTTTGGATTACTTCATCGACCCACCAAGATATTCTATTGAAGAATGTATTGAGCGTGGATTGACGTATAGTGTTCCATTGAAAGCAAAACTTAAATTGTATTGTACGGACCCAGAACATGAAGATTTTGAAACAATAGTTCAAGATGTTTATTTGGGTACAATACCTTATATGACCCCAAAAGGTTCATTTGTAGTGAATGGAGCAGAGAGAGTTATAGTTTCTCAACTTCATCGTTCTCCAGGTGTTTTCTTTGGGCAAAGTAGACATGCTAACGGTACAAAATTATATTCTGCACGTGTAATTCCTTTCAAGGGTTCTTGGATTGAATTTGCTACAGATATAAATAGTGTAATGTATGCATACATAGATCGAAAGAAAAAATTACCCGTTACAACTCTTTTCCGAGCAATCGGTTACGAAAGTGATAAGGATATTTTAGAGATATTTGGTCTTGCTGATGAAGTGAAAGCTACAAAAGCAAACCTGAAAAAAATTGTCGGTAGAAAATTAGCTGCGCGTGTACTCAAATCATGGGTGGAAGATTTCGTTGATGAAGATACCGGAGAGGTTGTATCTATTGAAAGAAATGAAGTTCTTTTGGATAGAGAAACAATTTTGGAAGACGAACATGTAGATTTAATTGCTGATTCAGGCGTGAAGAATGTAATCTTGCATAAAGAGGATGTTAATAGCGCTGATTTTACAATTATATACAACACCTTGCAAAAGGATACGTCTAATTCTGAAAAAGAAGCTGTAGAGCATATTTACCGTCAACTACGTAATGCTGAACCACCTGATTATGAGACAGCAAAAAATGTTTTTGAAAAATTATTTTTCTCTGACACACGATATGATTTAGGTGAAGTTGGTCGTTTTAGATTGAATAAGAAACTAAAAATAGACGATTCAGAATCCTCTAGGGTACTTACGAAAAACGATATTATATCCATAATCAAATACCTAATTGAGTTAATCAATTCGAAAGCAGATGTGGATGATATTGATCACTTGTCAAACAGACGAGTAAGAACAGTTGGAGAACAGTTGTACTCTCAATTCGGAGTTGGTCTTGCTCGTATGGCAAGAACTATTCGTGAACGGATGAATGTTCGTGACAATGAGGTCTTTACACCAATTGACTTAATTAATGCAAAAACATTATCTTCTGTAATTAATTCATTCTTCGGAACGAATCAGTTATCTCAGTTTATGGATCAAACAAATCCACTTTCTGAAGTAACGCACAAAAGACGTTTGTCTGCACTAGGACCTGGTGGACTTTCTCGTGAAAGAGCAGGTTTCGAAGTACGGGATGTTCACTACACACATTATGGACGACTTTGTACAATCGAAACACCTGAAGGACCAAATATTGGTTTGATATCCTCTCTTTGTGTTTTTGCGAAAGTGAATAAACTTGGTTTCATTGAAACACCTTACAGAAAAGTTGAAAGTGGTAAAGTTATTTATAACGTAGAACCAGTTTACTTGACTGCTGAAGAGGAAGACGAAAAAATGATTGCACAAGCAAATGCGGTTGTGGATGATAAGGGAATGTTCTTAACGGAGTTTGTAAAGGCTCGTTATGAAGGCGATTTCCCTGTCGTTCAGCCAAATAGCCTGCATTTAATGGATGTTGGAGCGAATCAAATTGCTTCGATTGCAGCATCGTCAATTCCATTCTTGGAACACGATGATGCCAATCGTGCATTGATGGGGTCGAATATGCAACGTCAAGCAGTTCCTTTATTGAAACCAAATTCCCCAATTGTTGGAACTGGAATTGAGCGTTTAGTAGCGCGTGATTCTCGTGTTTTAATTAATGCAGAAGGACCTGGTATTGTAGAATATGTGGATGCAAATGAAATTGTAATTCGCTACGATTGGACAAAAGAGGATAAATTAGTTAGTTTCGATAGTGAAGTGATTCATTATCCGTTGACGAAGTTTATGAAAACGAATCAAAGTACATGTATTAACTTAAAACCAATTGTTAAAAAAGGGGATAGAGTTGATAAAGGGCAAGTACTATGTGAAGGATACGCAACACAACAAGGAGAATTGGCGCTTGGTCAAAACTTGAAAGTAGCATTCATGCCTTGGAAAGGATATAACTTCGAGGATGCAATTGTTATTTCTGAACGAGTTGTGCGCGATGATGTATTTACATCTATTCATATTGATGAATATACTTTGGATGTTCGCGACACGAAACGTGGAATGGAAGAATTAACTTCAGATATTCCAAATGTTTCAGAAGAAGCGACAAAAGATTTGGATGAAAACGGATTGATTCGTATTGGAGCTGAAATAAAAGAAGGAGATATTCTAATAGGAAAAATTACTCCAAAAGGAGAAACAGATCCTTCTCCGGAAGAAAAATTATTGCGTGCAATATTTGGTGATAAGGCTGGCGACGTAAAAGACGCTTCATTAAAAGCAGGTCCTTCACTTAGAGGTGTTGTTATCAATAAAAAATTGTTCTCAAGAGCAGTAAAAGATAGAAAATCGAAAGCACAAGATAAACCAATTTTGGAAAGCTTGGATTCTGATTTTGAAAAAGATTTTGCATCCTTGAAAGAAAGATTAGTTGAAAAATTAATCGATATTCTTGGTGAACAAAAATCTGCTGGTGTATTCAATAATTTTAAAGAGGAAATAATCAAAAAAGCTACGAAGTTTAATCAAAAAAACTTGTTTGCAATTGATTATTCCATCGTAAATCCAACGAATTGGACGAGTGATGCTCAAATGAATTTATTGGTAGGAAGAGTAATTCACAACTTTAATATTAAAGCAAATGATTTACTTGGAACTTTTAAACGTAGAAAATTCCATATCTCTGTAGGAGACGACCTCCCGGCTGGAATTGTTAAAATGGCTAAAGTTTATGTTGCTAAAAAACGTAAGTTAAAAGTTGGTGACAAAATGGCTGGACGTCATGGTAACAAAGGAATTGTAGCGAACATTGTTCGTATGGAAGACATGCCATTCCTAGAA
>JBIKZR010000032.1:0-10048 GCA_044354635.1 Crocinitomicaceae bacterium
TGCTTCTTTCACAATCGCTAGATCGCGAACATCTCCTTTTATAAATTGAATCTTCGAATACGTATCCTTATCCAATTTATTCCCTCTCAGCAAAGAATCAAGAACTACCAATGAATGTCCGTCCTTTACTAATCTTTTTGTTAAATTACTTCCGATAAATCCAGCTCCTCCTGTTACCAATATTTTCATAGAATGGTTTTTTTTACAAATATGGGTATTATTTTTTGTTAACTGATTATCTAACATTCTTTTAATACAATATAAATTATGCGTTAATTGTTTAGTTTGGGCATGAATAATTCCTTCAGGGGTAATGGCGTCTAATCTAACTAAACCAGATGCATGCAGAATAGATTTGTTTCCATTTAAAATTCCAACATGGATCACTTTACCCGATTTATTTGTGAAGAATGCCAAATCTCCTTCTTTTTGGTCTTCAAAATCGACTTCCGTTCCAACTTCAACCTGCTGTGCTGCATTTCTCGGAAGTTCACAATCAAAAAATCTAAAAACCATTTGGATAAGACCAGAACAATCTATTCCAAAAACACTTTTTCCTCCCCATAAATAAGGAGTATTCAGATATTCCATTGCCAAATCAAATGGCGAAGAAAATTCGATTTCAGGAAGATTATCGATTATTTTAAAGGAATCGCTGCCAATTTTAAATTCTTTTATTTTTCCTACTGGAATGCAAGAACCTCTGTAAATGGATTGAATTCCCCATGGCGTTTCTAATTTGCATGAAATTGCTTCAAGATAACTAAGATTCTGCATCCAAGTCATTGCTTCTTCCTCTGTTAAAACATGAATATGCTTAATATCCACAAACCCACTATAATCGTCTGAATTAGTGCGGATTTTACACCAAGGTGAATCCATAGTTTCCACCGTTAAAAGCTCTCCAAATAGCAGTTGAGTTACCATTTCTGAAGCATCGCTAGCTTCTAATCGAACGGGCGAAATACTAACTGCAGAATAAGCTAATTTTTTAGGCATTGGTCAATGGGAAATTTCTGTGATTCAAAATATTCAGTGCTTGCTGCAAATGACGTTCATTATGGTAAACGACAAATAATAGAGCGTCCCCAAATTTTAAGCGCACAATTTTTGAAATAGAAATGGCAATTTTTGCTTTTCGTAAATTAATTGTTGCAGCCAAATCAATTATCTGCACTAATTCCTGCTGGTTTTTTTCGAATTTTGAAATGGAATCAGTTGATACTAGGCTTGGGTTGAAAGTCGGGTTATAGCTTCTTGGCGACTTAAACTTCCGTTTAATATTTTGCGCATTTCCCAATTTCATGGATTTCCATGCCGAACGACCTAGCGGGGAAGAAATGAAGACTTCTTTTGGCTCTCGAAAGCGAGTGCGTTCAATTTTAGCAGAAAACGCAGTGTGGTAATAAGAACTAAATTCATTTAAATGCGAAAAAACGTCATTTATACTCCAAGAATCAAGATCCTTACGCCAATTCTTTTGCTGCTCATTTAAAGCCGAAAACTTTTGGTTTACCAAATCGATATTTGACTGGGTAATTCGTTTTAATTCCTCAATTAACTGAGATGTTGTCATTTTCCTTAAGTTACCATTCAAAATTAATAGATTTCTTTGATTTTTCAGCAAAATTCAGATTATTATTTATTATCAATAATTTATGTCGTTTTGGGAATATTCCTTACTTTCGCACAAAACGGTTTCTCATTAAAATGACGCGATGCGCCCACTGATTTTTGTTACGAATGACGACGGAATTTCTGCCAAAGGTATAAAATCATTGATTGATGTTGCCGTAGAATTTGGAGATGTATTGATAATTGCTCCAGACAAACCACAATCTGGAATGGGACATGCAATCACGATTAATCATCCGTTGCGATTGGATAGTTCCAGATTATTCGAAGGTTTAACTGCTTTTACATGTACTGGAACGCCGGTTGATTGCGTAAAACTTGGGATTTATGAAGTGATGCACCGAAAGCCGGATTTGATTGTTTCTGGGTTTAATCACGGTGAAAATACGTCTACAAATGTTTTGTACTCTGGAACAATGTCGGCTGTTGTAGAAGGAGCAATGGAGAATATACCATCAATTGGCTTTTCCTTGTGTGATTTTGATGCCGATGCAGATTTTTCAGAGGCTCAGGAAATTGCACGAAAGGTGATCAGAAAATCGCTTGACTCATCTTTTCCAAGCCACGTTTGTTTCAATGTAAATATTCCTAAATTGAAGGATGAAAAAATTAAAGGAATAAAAATATGCCGACAAGCGCACGCATTTTGGGAAGATCGGTTTGATAAACGAATGGATCAATTCAATAAACCATATTATTGGCTAACGGGCGATTTCACAAATGCCGATACAGGAGAGGATACAGACCTTTTTGCATTGGAAAACGGTTATGCGAGTATTGTGCCAACACAATTTGATATGACTGCTTATAAAGTAATAGACGAAATTAAAAACTGGGTAATATGAATTTAAGAAACTGGTCAATGGGCCATACAAAAGGTTTGATACTCGGTTTGGTATCCCCCATACTATTTATACCGATCGTATTATTACTTCTCTCCTGGTTGCAAAATTTTCAGTTTTCTCAGCTTCTTTGCAAGTTTGAGATGGATCAAACAATGCGCAGTAAGGTTATTTCTATTGCAATAATATCTAATTTACTTTGGTTTTACCTTTCTATAAACAGAGAAAAGTTTAGCTTGGGAATGGGAATAATCGTTGCTACATTCTGTTATTTACCTTATGTTATATACGTGAATTTCTTTTCTTGAAATGCCGCAAATCGAAAATATGAAATTATACATTATTGCCGGCGAAGCTTCAGGAGATTTGCATGCCAGCAATTTGATTAAATCTTTGAAAAAAGAAAATCAAGAAATAGAATTTCGCTGCTGGGGTGGCGACAAAATGAAGGATGAAGGTGTTTTTATAGTTAAACACATTAAAGAATTGGCTTTTATGGGTTTCATCGAAGTGATTTCCAATATCCGTACAATTCTTAAAAATATACGTTTTTGCAAGGAGGATATTGAGAAATTTAAGCCGGATGCACTAATTTTGGTTGATTATCCTGGTTTTAACTTGCGTATTGCGGAATGGGCAAAAAACAAGGGGATTAAGGTTATTTATTATATTTCTCCGCAAGTGTGGGCTTGGAAACAATCCCGCGTGCACAAAATCAAACGATTTGTAGATAAAATGTTTGTAATTCTTCCTTTTGAAAAGGAATTTTACGAGCGTTTTGACTTCCCGGTAGAATATGTTGGTCATCCATTGTTAGACGCAATTGAGTTATACCAACAATCCGCCAGCAGTTCAGACGAATTTCGTCAAACAAATTCACTAGATAGCCGTCCAATTATTTCTGTTTTACCTGGAAGCAGAAAACAGGAAGTTTCCATAAAACTACCCATCATGCTGAGAGCATTGGTCGATTTTCCTGCATACCAGTTTATCATCGCTGGAGCTCCCAGTTTGGAAGCAACATTCTACACGGACATTATCGGAAATTTGGAAGCCAATCAAAACGTGCAAATTTTATACAATCAAACGTACGATTTACTTTCCGCTTCTGAGGCAGCAATTGTTACTTCTGGAACGGCAACTTTGGAAACGGCATTGCTTGAAATTCCTGAGGTAGTTTGTTACAAAGGTTCGGCGATTTCTTACCACATTGCAAAACGATTGATTAAAATCGATTATATTTCACTTGTGAATTTAATTATGGGTAAAGAAGTCGTGAAGGAATTGATTCAAAAAGACTGCAATCCGGATGCAATTCGACAGGAATTAGAGCAAATAATTATTGGAGGAAAAAAGCGGGCATCCATTTTGGAAAACTATAAGGAATTGAAGAAAATAGTCGGTGGAGGTGGTGCAAGTGAAAAAGTTGCACAATCCTTGTTGAAAACTATTCGTTCATAGTTGTAAAACAACTTTTTGAAAATCTAATTTTGTTTTGTGAAGTATGCCATTGCTTTGTGTGTTTTTTTTAATGTTTGGGTAGCTCGTTCCCAGCAAATGCATATTGGTGTCCTGCGCGATTATTCGGTAAAACGTATTTCCTTTGCCTACGGAGATGGAAGTTACACTATTATTGGCGATACATTGGAATTTGGATCCATTCTTCCAAATGAATTTATTGAAATTTTATGGGATAAAGACAAGGTGATTCTTAAAAAGGGAACAACTACTTTAGGCCGATTCAACAAGGTTTATTTAATTCAAAATCAGCCGAATACTTTTTTAGTTTTAACGGCAAAGGAACCGGTTGTAAAACCCCGGAAATATAAAGATGATTTTGAGATTTCCGTTACAAGTAAAAACATATTACTCGTGAATTTAGTTGGAATGGATAATTACCTTGCTGGAGTTGTAGAATCGGAGGGAGGCGGTGGAAAACACCTAGAATACTATAAAGTTCAAGCTTTGATGAGCCGCACCTACGCACTAAAATACAAAGGGAAACATGCGAAAGAAGGATTTGACCTTTGTGATCGTGTGCATTGCCAGGCCTATCATAATATGATGCGTTTCACTCCCTTAATCGATTCCGCTGTTTTAAAAACACAAAACAACGTTATGTTGGATGAGCATGGAAATTTAATCGATTCCTATTTTCATGCGAATTGTGGCGGTCAAACCTGTGAACCTCAGTTTGTATGGAACGAAAATATTGAATACTTGCAAACCTTCGTCGATACTTTTTGTATGTATACTAAGCAAGCTACATGGGAAAAACGCGTGTCGCAGGAAAATTGGCGAAATTTCTTGGAGTCTAAGTACAATTTCCCTGTTCATGACAGTGTATTTGCTTCAACGATGTTTCAATTTGAGCAAAAGGAACGCATGGCATTTTACTTGCATCCAATTTTTGGAATTCCATTGCGCGATTTGCGGGAAGAATTTAATTTAAAGTCTACTTTTTTCAGCTGTGTGCCAGATGGAAACGATGTTTTGATTCGAGGACGAGGCTTTGGACATGGGGTTGGACTTTGTCAAGAAGGGGCAATGAAAATGGCAAAATCAGGCTATTCTTTTGAACAAATTGCCTTGTATTATTTTCCAAGTGTGCGCATTGTGAATTTAGAAGAAGAACAGTTCTATAATCAACTAAAGTCAGGACTTTAATATTTTCTTATTCGTAGGAAATCACAAAAATATCTTCGTTTTCGCGTTTAAACATTTTTTCTTCGCGTGCATAACTTTCTAATTCTGAGGAATAACGAAGTTTTTTTAATATTTTTTGCGTTTGGTTTAATTTCACGGAAACCTCTTGTCGAGCTTCTTCTAGTTTACCCAATTTAGTGTTTTGATTAATGATTGTAAAAATATCTATATCGTCCAAAAACAAAATGTAAATAAAAAATAAACAGGTTGTGAAAATAAACTTGTTTCGGAAGTATTTCGCATATTTCTTCATGTTTCAAATTTAATTTATTGAAGTACTAATTGAACAAAGGGTTGAAATAGTTTTAAGGTAAACAGTGTTAAAAAAGAAAAAGCCCCATAAAATGGAGCTTTTTCGGTTGTCTAATCACAAAATTAGTTCATTAATTCCGCACATTTTGTTTTGAAATCCTCATCTTCTTCAAAAAGAGGTAATATTTTCTTCAAAAGGGCATTGCTTTTTTCAACTTGCTTACCTGCGATAAAACATTCGGCAGTTTGCAAAGCCCCTAAAGTCAACAATTTCTGGTCTGCTTCACTCCAATTTTCAACAGACTCTGGATCCGTTAATAGTTTTGTGAGTGCTAAATCTGCTTCCTTCCAAAGTGTATTTGCGCCAGACTTATCTGCTTTTCGGTATTTTGTTGCTCCATCCAAATATTTTGCACCAATTGGATTACGTGTAATTTTATAATATTTCATCAACCAAGAAGATGCTTTACTATAATCTTTTGCAGAAATATCATTGTTAATCATTTCTACCATAGATAGCTGAAAATCCTCAATAAATTCTTCGTGCTCTGACAAGCCCGTTCCATCTTTGTCATTTTTTATAGCCTTTCCCAATGCACCAACAGCATCTTTATAGGCATTTTTAAACTTTTCATTATCCGTTCCGGAAAGCGAAATTTTATACAAACCCTTCGCCAACCAAACGAATGGTAACGGATTTTTCTTTAATTCGTCTTTGTTGGTATACCCTTCCGCTACTTTTACTAATTTCTCGTAGTTTGCATCGGCATATAAGATTTTCAAATCATCAAAATCTGGATCTTGCGCATGCAATGAAAGTGATCCGACCAATAAGAATAATACACTTACTATTTTTTTCATCTTGTTTTTTTTTGGTATTTCGCGTTTTCATTATGTTAATTGAGCACAATTTTCAATTATTTCTTACTTTTTAATTTAAATCGGCAATTTCAATAACTATGCCGAATGTACTAAAACAATTTTGTTTAGCACAATTCCATGGCTGGAAAAAATGTTTATTCTACACTTTCAATTAACAAAAGTAAAATCTCTTGCGCTGCTTTTGAAATTTTAGTTCCAGGACCAAAAACTCCAAAAACCCCTGCTTTGTATAGGAAATCATAATCTTTTTGAGGGATTACTCCTCCAGCAATTACCATGATATCTTCTCTGTTTAATTTTTTTAATTCCTCAATTACGTGTGGAACCAAAGTTTTGTGTCCTGCTGCCAGCGATGAAACACCGAGTATATGAACATCGTTTTCCACGGCCTGCTTTGCTGCTTCGGCTGGTGTTTGAAAGAGAGGTCCAATATCCACATCAAAACCAATATCCGCAAAGGATGAGGCAATAACTTTTGCCCCGCGGTCGTGTCCATCTTGCCCCATTTTTGCAATCATGATCCGCGGCCTGCGTCCTTCTAATTTACTGAATTTTTCAGTCAGTTCTTTTGCGTAAATAAAATCTTTATCTTCCATAGCTTCGTGTGAATAAACCCCCGAAATCGTTCGGATTGTTGCTTTGTAACGTCCAAAAGCATTTTCCATTGCGGTGGAAATTTCCCCTAAAGTTGCTCTGTTTCTCGCGCAACGAATAGCTATTTCCAGTAAATTACCGCTTGATTTTTTTGCAGCCTCTTCTAATTCTACTAGTGTTTTCTGCACTTCAACTTCATTTCTTGAAGCACGTAATTCTGCTAATCGTAGCAGTTGCGCCTCACGAACACGGGTATTGTCGACTTCGAGAATTTCTAACTTACTGGCATCCGATTCGTTTACTTGGTATCGGTTCACGCCGATTATAACATCTTTTTCTGAATCAATTCGTGCTTGTTTTCTAGCTGCGGCTTCCTCGATTCGCATTTTAGGAAGTCCAGTTTCAATTGCTTTCGCCATTCCACCAAGTTCTTCCACTTCCTGAATCAATTTCCATGCTTCAGTCACTAATTCCTCCGTTAGTTTTTCGACATAATAGCTTCCGCCAAATGGATCTATAAAGGATGTTATTCCCGTTTCTTCCTGCAAGAATATTTGTGTGTTTCGAGCAATTCTAGCTGAAAAATCGGTTGGCAATGCAATTGCCTCATCTAGTGCATTGGTGTGCAAAGATTGCGTTCCACCCAAAGCTGCAGCCATCGCTTCAATGCACGTTCGGGCAACATTATTAAATGGATCTTGCTCTGTCAAACTCCACCAGGATGTTTGACAATGCGCTCGCAATGCTAAAGATTTGGTGTTTTTTGGATTAAATTGATTTACTAATTTCGACCAAATTAATCTTCCAGCTCGCATTTTAGCTATTTCCATGTGGTGGTTCATCCCAATCGCCCAAAAGAAACTCAATCTTGGTGCAAATTCATCGATCTGCATTCCAGTTTTAATTCCTGCTCGCAAATATTCCAATCCATCGGCTAGGGTATAGGCAAGTTCGATAGCAGCTGTTGCTCCCGCTTCTTGCATATGGTAGCCGGATATTGAAATTGAATTGAATTTCGGCATATTTTTGGCAGTATATTCAAAAATATCCGAAATAATACGCATCGATGGCGTTGGTGGATAAATATAGGTGTTGCGCACCATGAATTCTTTTAAAATATCGTTTTGAATCGTGCCAGATAATGCAGCTTGGGAAATTCCTTGTTCTTCCGCTGCAACAATATAAAATGCCATAATTGGAATAACTGCGCCATTCATGGTCATCGAAACCGACATTTCGTCCAAAGGGATTTGATCGAAAAGAATTTTCATGTCCAAAATGGAATCTATTGCAACGCCTGCTTTTCCAACATCTCCAATTACGCGCTCGTGATCCGAATCGTAGCCTCTATGGGTTGCTAAATCAAAAGCGACAGACAATCCTTTTTGTCCTCCGGCAAGGTTTCTTCTGTAAAATGCATTTGATTCTTCTGCAGTTGAAAATCCAGCATATTGGCGAATTGTCCATGGGCGAATTGCATACATGGAGGAATAAGGACCTCGCAAATACGGCGCTATTCCGGCAACATATCCAATATGCTCGGTGTTTTCGATGTCTTTTGCTTGATAAAAAGAATGTAAATTAATTTTTTCAGCCGTTTCAATTGTCACGGCAGATTCTCCTGTCGAAGCTTCAAACTTATCTGTAAATGGGATATTGGCGAAATTTATACGATTCATTGTACAGCAATTAATGCGCGTTCAAAAATAAGTTGTTGCATCCCTAGATACGTTTTTTGCGCTAGAAAATAATTCGATTCTGGTAAATTGTTGGGGTATTTATTTATCCCAATCAGCGTTTTCTTTCCGCTTCGTATTTCTTCTGTTTTTAGATCTGCCTTCGCAAGAACTGCTGCCACAAGTGTATTTTGTACCTCTTGATTGAAAATCCCGCCTTTTTCCTCCAGTGATTGAAAAAAGTGCCATGCTTTTCTTGCAATATTTTGTGTTAATTCTTCCAGTACATAACTTCCACCCAATGGATCGATTACGCCATCAAAATAACTTTCTTCTTTTAGAATTAACGGAATATTTAATGCCATTCTTTCCGCTAAAAGACTTGTGCCATTCGAAGAAAGACTATCGTAAGGATGCACAACAATAGCATCTATTCCACCAGAAATCGCAGACATTACTTCGGTTGTTTGGCGCAATAAATTTGTGTGTGGATCCAAAAGTGATTTATTTGTCCATCCAATATTTGCGGTTATCGCACAGTTATAAGTGCAGGTATGAATCGGAGTATATTCTTTTATTACAGCTGCCCAAACTTGCTTTAATGCTCGTATTTTTGCAATTTCCATAAAATAGTTTGAACCAATTCCGATTGAAAAATGAATACAAGCTGCAGCCTGATCAATCGTGAAGCCAACCTGTATTAGGCGATTTAGGTACGCATGTCCAGAAGATATGCAAAATGCTATTTCTTGCCAAGTTGTTGCGCCTGCTTGTTGCATGGAAAAACCATCGACAAAACAAAATGGAATTTGTACTTGGGAGGAATATCTTGCTAATTTTTCGAATAGTTCGGTGTCTTCTTGATTCACAAAATCACAATTGAACCGAATTGTTTTTGGAATTTCTTGGTGGAAAAAGCGTTTTAAACTTTCAAACTGCTGGCTGTTACTTAATTTAAATTGCGCTGTAATGTATTCAAATTGAATTCCTTCAAATAATTTCGCCCAATCGTTGGAATGTAAATTCGAAAGGTCAAAGATGAGTAAATTGCAACCTTTCATCAATAGTTCCAAAGCTTTCACATTTGCAATTTTCTCCTCTTTTACAAGAATTAAATGCCCATTGTTCCATTCGTTTTTTGATGTTTTAAGGCCGCGTGTAAATGGAAATTTACCAGGTACTTGACCCACAATATTACCGCTTTCTGCATGGTGGTATGTTGGAAATTCGATTTCTTCTATTTCATCTTGCCAGCGTAACGTTAAAAAATCATCTCCTTTCAGATCTTTCTTTAATTGCACAATCCAATCTTCAATCGAATTGGAGGGAAAGGTTGATTTTAGTCCTATCATGCTGTTGTTGAATTCAAAGTTGGAACATTTATTTGTAGATAAATATAGGTAGAAATCAGCACAGTTATCACTGGCGAAATAATTATTCCTATAACTGGAATATAATATA
>JBIKZR010000033.1:0-10044 GCA_044354635.1 Crocinitomicaceae bacterium
TTATTCGTTTAGCAAAACACGTTGCAAAAGTAAGAAGAGCAATCTATTATTGATATTAAATAAAAAAGCTTGAGGCGCCTTCATTCATCGTGAAGGCGCTTTTTTATGCGCTAATTTTATCCTTTAGTTAAAATGTTGCGGTCAATAAATCGAACAAGCCAGGTTGCTTCGCAGCGGATTGTGACCTATTTGTGTGTACCCTATTTTCATCGATTTTTTCACCATGGTACGTATCTCTTGAAACTCCTGAACCTCCTGAAAACGGAGAGAATTCAATCGTGGAAACAGCTCTTTCAATCCCGCTTTGTGCACCATCCGAAAATGCTATTTCTTCCTGGATTTGAGCACTCCCATGTTGATCCGCATAATTTGTTGCAACCAAACGTTGCTGTGCAACAACTTCCGGATTCTCGCTGTTTGCTGTTTGTTGGTTTTCTGTCGAAGTAGAAACGTTCAAAGCCTTCTTTTTCTCGTTAGTTGATTTTGGCGTTTCTGTTTGTTTTATGCTCGATCCGTTATCCGTTGTTGCGACTTGACTTGTTTCCTCCACGATTTCTTTCGAAGCTAAAAACGGATAAAGTAAAACCACCAACAGACAAACCGCTGCGAATTGAAAAACAGGACGGTAGATCCATTTTTTCTCCGTTGGAAAAATAACCGTCAAGATGGAATTGTACCAAAAAATTGGTTTTTTTTCACCCTGTTTTTGAGAAAAAAGTTGATCCAGAGAAGCTTTCGTTTCTTTTTTTGGAAATCCTTTCTCTGACATTGAAAGCGCTGCTGTTGCCTGCATAACATCCTTCAACTGGTCAAATTCCTCTTCTGAATTACACCATTCTTTTAAATCGTCCTTCTCCCTCGGAGAAAGTTCAATATAGCGCTTGAAGCGGACGATTTCCACTAATTCATTTTCCATTATTATCGATTTTCTAAAGGATTAAATTCACTTAAACTTGCTGCTAAATATTTCGTTGCATAAAATAATCTAGATTTGATTGTTCCCTCATTCGTTTCAAGAACTTCTGAAATTTCTTTAATGGAAAGTCCATCCATATGCCTTAAAGCAAATACCTCTTTGTGTTTTTGATCTAAATCTGTCATGCTTTTTTGAAAAGCTTCTTGAAAAATCATATCCTGCACTTCGTTCAATACATTTGAGGATGGATCAAACAAAGCAAAATGATTGTCTAAACCATTGGATGTTCCGCGGCGCACTTCTTGCTTTTTGTATTCATTCTTACACATATTGTTGGCGACAGAATACAACCACGTTTTGAAAGAGCGCGTCACATCAAAAGACTCTGGTTTGTTAATAATCTTTGCGAATATATCGTGTACAAAATCTTCCGCTTTCTCTCTATCTCGCCAAAGCAAACGCATAAAATATCCGAGTAATGGGCTAGCATACCGGTGATAAATTTCATCAAATGCGAATTTATCCCCATTGGCAATTGCTTGCATCAATGCCTCATCGTTCATTTTTTTATGCTGTGCTTTGAATAATCGCATCAATCCGAACTTTTCATTTTTTGGATTTGTTCCTGTTTACGCGACTGGACTCCGACTTGGGTCAAGACCTCCTCAACGAATGCCAATTTTTCTGTTTCGTTCGTTAGTATATACGTATTTCGAAGTATCAAAAGCATTGGAAGGTAATTTGCAGTTAATTGCCTTTCTTTTTCAGTAGAGGCGTCCATAATTATTAATTTGATGAATTCATAATTCCATAAATATTCGTTGCGTGCACTATTTTGGTAAGAAAGATCTGTTTTATATTCTAAAACCAAGCCAGTAACGAATAAATTCTCTTGAATCGGAAGTAAATATTCCTTTGGAATAGTCATGGAAAGCGCGATATTCCGTGTGTTATTTTGCACACAAAACTCATTTAAATAGGCGACATCAATTGTATTGTTCTGCGGTAAATTGAAACCATAGACCAGTAACTGTTTCTGAATAGCTTCACTTTGCAAAAGTTCCAATGAAATAACGTTAACATCTGTTCTGATCCCTTCAGAAATTTGCAGGTACAGACATGCATAAGAATCCTCCATTCCATGGGTAACTAAAGTTCCCTGAGAAGGAACAGATCTTAGCAAATCTTTAGAATAGTTCAAAATTGACCAATTTAATCGTCCGGAACCCATCAGTTTTTCCAGGTAAGGAAGCGCTTTTCGTTTTTCATTCATGCACCAATAATACGCCACAAATTGAATGTGAACATCGGAATTTGTCGGCCGCAGAAGTTCCGCTTTTTTCAGATGTTCCACTAATGCAACGGAATAATTTCCTGCAACAAACTTAAAATAATGGTATTCGAAGGATTCCGGAGACGATTTCTCCAAAACCTGTACGAGATTATCCATTTGAGCTTGCTGATCAATGGTCGGTGAACGCTGTGAACGCTGACTGGAAGCCATTTGCTTTGCCAATGTAAAATTAGAAGTAACAAGCTGCAATGCGCTTTCAGAAGAAGACACTTTTGTTTGACTATCAGCAGATTTTTCTAGAATTTCTTTTCCTTGAAGCTCTTTTTTTAGAAATTCATTTTCTGGAAGTTGATTTTTTATTGCCGGTTTATTTTGCAATTTATTCTCTTCGATAGACCGTTCCTGCTCCATTGGAATAGGTTCCTCTACCGCGGGAATGGAGATGGAATTAGAGTTGGAGTTGGAGTTGGAGTTTAGTTCCAGACTTTGCGAGTTAACCTGACAAAAAGCAGTGAATGCAAAAGCACAAAGAAGAAACACACTAAAATTTCGCATACTAATTATATTTTTTTACTTGTACACATACCCATCAGAATGGTTCAAAGGAAACAAACATTTTTAGTAAATCCTTAAATTTTCTTTGAATTAGAGCAACACATGTAAATTTCCGAAAAAGAATTAATAATTTGGGTCTATTCCATCTAAAAAATACCATCTTCCGTTTTCTTTTTGAAAAGTAGAACGTTCATGGTGAATTTCCGGCGATTTTAAACCTTCCACAAAATGCGCTTTGAACTCCACTAGTGCACCATCGCTTTTAATAATCTCCAACTTCAGCCATTTATTGGAAAGCATCCAACGTTCAATTTCAATGCGTGAATACAATTTTCTTGTGGACGGATGCGTGGAATCGATTACGTAATCAATTTCTCCAGTTGCGTATGCCGAATACCTCGAACGCATTAATTGTTCTGGTGTTTCTGGAAATTCCTTTCCGCTAATAAACCGCTGACAACATTCTGAAAAGGTCGCGGAATTTCCGCAATAACAAGGTGTGTGTGACATTTTTCTTACTAAAATTACAAGACATCTAAAATGACTGATAGTTGAATAGCCAGCTAATTTAGTTCAAAATTAGGTTTCTACCTCAGTTTTTCGATTTACGGATAGGAACAATTAGTTTAAAGCGTAAGCCATTGTCCGATGTAAATTCACATTTACCGTTGATTTGTTCGGTTAAGGATTCAATTAATTTCAAACCTAAACCATTGCTTTTTGGTGGATTCGGCGGTAAAGACCCTATACCGTTATCTAAAACCAATACTTCAAAATGACTTTCATCCACTTTTTTCAATGAGATAAAAATCTCCGGATTTTCCTTACTTGGAAAAGCATGTTTGATGGCATTGGTGATTAATTCATTCAAAATTAGTCCTAATGGAATAGTAGTAGAAATGTCTAGCTGAATTGGTGCAATTTCCGTCTTGAACGCAATATTTTTTTTAAGGTCAATAGAATTTCTGATTTCGGCAATCAATTCCGTAATATAAGGCGCTAATTCTACCATACTGATATTTTGCTTCTGATACATTTTTTGGTGAACCAACGCCATCGACATCACCCGATCGTGCACGTCCTGCAAAGCTTCTTGGGTTTCTATATTATCCGTTCTATTTTTTTGCATATTCAACAAACTGACAATAATTGCCATGTTATTTTTTACCCTATGGTTTAATTCTGCAAGCAAAGTTTGTTGTTCTTCCAAAGCATTTTCCAAAACTTTATAATTTTTCTTATAGGAATAAACCAAAATAAAAGTGAGTGAAACAGAAGACAGAATCAAAAGAAAATAAATCACGCGTCGCTGAAAAAGGGAATCCAATTCACTGTTTCGAGGAAAAAGTTGCCAATTATAATTGAAGCTAAGCGCCACTATAATTGCCGCAATCAAAATTACACCCATGCTACTAAAGAAATAACGAATAGATTTTTCTTTTCTATAGAATAGGGTGAGTGAAATAATTGCGAACGAGAATAAAAAATGGGTTGCTGAATCTTCGCCATTTCGAATCGAAAAAAACGCTATAATAATAGAGAGCGCAACAAATCCAATTAATATTGCAAGTAAGTTTTTTTGATAGCGGTTCAAGATTAGAATACTGACGAGAATAGGAAAAATGACGAAACTTAGATTAAAGGAAGGTGCATCCTCTAAAAAAAAGCCGTAACTAATTCCAACGCAACTGGCAAGCGTTCCATAAAAACCAATTCTATTCATCGCTCGGATGCAATTGGCATCAAACGCATCCAAATCAGATGTAACACCAGCGTTTAAAACAGAATCAAACCAACTATTCTTCATTTTTTTGATTAATATAAAGTTTATCTCTGCTGAAACTTTTTTTTTTCAATGAACAACACCATATTTTAAGCGAAGAAAGAATTTAAACATCTGCATTCAATAGATTTAGTTTTAGTGAATACGATTTAAGTTCACCCACAAAAGAAAAATCAAGCTTTGATAACCGGTGAGTTAGAATAAATTTATCGTGCCATTAATTCTTCCTTCTCGATATTTAACTACCTTTAAAAATATATTATCGAGAAGAAAACCAAGTTAAAATTGACACATGAGATTTGCCATTTTATTCCTTTTTAGTGTAGGCGTTTCAAATTTTATTTTCGCACAAGATAGCACGATGACAATTGCTTTCGGCTCGTGCAGCAATCAAAATAAACCCTTGACTATTTTTTCTGTAATTGCGAAACATCAGCCGGATTTATTCATTTATTTGGGTGACAATATTTACGCAGATACCTACAGTATGTGCAAAATGAAAAGAAAATACCGTAAACTTTCAAAAAACAAGGATTTCCGTTTGTTTCGAAAAAAAACACCCATTATTGCAACTTGGGACGACCATGATTATGGGCAAAATGACATTGGTAGACATTACGCCAAAAAAGAACAATCCAAAAAGATTTTTTTGCGTTTTTTCAAGGAACCGGAAAATTCTGAACGAAGAAAACATGCAGGGATTTACACTTCCTATATGTATCCACTTGCTGGAAAAACGGTACAAATACTACTTCTAGACAACCGTACATTTAGAGACGATTTACTTCCGTATAATGGATCCTTGATAGGCGATTCTGCGCATTTGTATGATATGGATTATTCTCCACATACATCGGAGGACTCCACACTTCTTGGCGCAGAACAATGGCTTTGGTTGGAAGGAGAACTTCGGGAAAAAGCAGACATTCGAATTATCGGTTCTAGCACACAATTCGCCACAGAATACAATGGTTATGAAACGTGGGCAAATTTTCCACATGAACAACAACGCATGCTGCAATTAATTCAATCTACGCAAGCAAATGGCGTTTTTTTCATTTCCGGCGATGTGCATTATTCCGAATTGTCGCTTCTAAAAAATCCATACACGTATCCAATTTACGATTTGACAGCTAGTGGATTAACAGAAAAATGGGGATTCGCAGCACCAAATAAATTTCGGATTGGAGAGCCAATAATGCAAAACCATTTTGGGATAATATCCATCGATTTAAAAGTGGAAGATCCAGAAATAAAACTGCAAGTTTGGGACATTTCAGACAGTTTGACATTGGAGGGAATGGTGCCTTTATCGGAATTGCGACTGCGGTAAATATTTTGTGCAGAGCGGATACTGTTTAAAGCAATTCATCAGCTCTTTGATTCTCCTGTTTTTTCTGTTCAATGGTAAAATACGTCCTTCCTTTTTGTCTTTTTTAATATCGTACATTTCTTCCCGATTCGGAACGATATTTGTGCGGTGGATGTAGTGGAAATTACCGCGAACGATAGAAATCCCTACTTTGAATCGTGCAATTTCATTGTTATTCATGGTGATTAAAGCGCGCTCTTTTGGGATTTTAGTAAACAAACTATAGCCGGTGTAATTTTTTACCAACGCACCGACTTCTTTGTTATCCGTCAAACCCAAAAGCGAAATTACCGTTGGTGCAACATCGATATTAGACGTCGTTATTGAACTGTTTTCCCGCAGCACTTTTCGATCTAGATGTGTAGCAATTCCGCTTGGGAGATACAGCATAAGCGGAACAGAAATTGTTTCCGCATAATAACTGTCCACATGTCCAATATTATGGTGGTCTTTCAACGATTCCCCATGATCACTCGTGAAAATAATTACCGTATTGTCTAATTTTCCACTATTTTTCAGTTGCGAAAACAATTTACCAATCACATAATCCTGGTAAAGAATGGCATTGTCGTATTCGTCTAGAAAAGAACCACTCCATTTCACAAATTCTTTCGGAACATTGTAGGGATAATGCGTTGAATTCAATTGCACGATTCCAAAAAAAGGTTTGTCCGACTTTTTTCGGATTAAACTATTTACATGCGCTATCGTGTATTTGTCATCCACCCCAAGATCATTGAAAAATGGCTTTCCACTTGTTTCTTTGCACCAGAGTTGGTCTACTTTTTCATTTTTATAGAATCGATCGAAACGGTACCATTCCAAGCTGTGCGACGAAGCGAAAAAATTCCGGTAATTCAGCATTTTTGCAAAATCCCAAAGTATGGGTTGGCTGTAAAATATTTTTGGATCTTGGTAAGGCGCAATTCCGGTCAAAACAGCTGGAACCGCCAACATCGTTGTGGATGAAACCGTGTAGGGATGTTCAAACACAAAGAATTCGGAAGGATGATCCTTTGCAAATTGTGTGAAATTTGGTGTTGTTTTTCGTTGGTAACCATACGCCTCCAAATTTTGTTTGCGGAGACTTTCAAACACCACAACAAGCACATTAAAATCGCGTTTTCCCGCCGTTTCCTGAAGTAAAATAGGCTTTCTTTCGTCCAACCCTTTGCCTGTAAATTTGCGTTCTGTTTCCCAATCGACGATATGTCTACTAACAGCGGCAGAAAAATTGGTGTCCACCAGTAAACATTGGTCGTACTTTTTTAATTTAAAAACGAGAATTGAAAAAACACCTATATAAAGCGCAAACAAAGAAATAATCCAACGCTTGAAATTCAAGTTCAAATCGCGCAGACACAGTTTTCGAAGAAGCATAAACACGCCCGAAATCGTGCATAAAAGAATACAAACTTCTAAGAAATTAATAGAATCCTTGACCAAAACTAGCGCACTTAATGGTTCATTTTTAAAGTATTCGTACGTATAATAATTAGGAAAAAAACCATTAAAATAGAAGAACGCGTAGGAACCCAGAATGGAAACCACCAAATACGTTGAAAAAACAGCCATAATGGAATTAAACAGAAAGATTCTCGTTTTCAATGCGTTTAAAACCAGCAGCATCCATACAAAAAATAGTACAGAAGCGATAACCGAAAGTGCATAAAAAAACAATTGCTTCGTAGAATACAATTGAATCAAAGAAAACCGTATGAACACATCTGCTAGTAAAAAAAGGAATGGGAATAAAAGCACTAAAAGGCCGTTTTTCATACGTATAAATTAATTTTTAACACAATATTACGGAATTATTAACCAAAACAATCGAGGAGTATTAAAAGTCAAAATTTTATTGCAACACATTCGTGTAAAGCTAGTTTTCTTCGAAACGCTGGAGCACTTTTATTTTTAGCAACCATTTAATAACCAGTATAATGAATCGTTTAAAGGTTTAAGCAGAACTAATTTAATCGGGTAGTTAAAATGGAAAGCACGAGTTTCAACCGCGAAAAAGAAAATTGCCGTATTCCTATCGGTTAAACGGGTTAAAAACACGAAATATTTTCATTACCAATAACATTTAGTTTCTTTTTCAGGCAATTAGTCCTTAAAACTACCTTATATTTGTTTGTATAAAATTTCATATATGGAGCCTATTTATAGAATTATATTCAGCAGTATTTTTTTCTTGATTTCTTTTACCAATTTGGCGCAATGTCCTGGAGGACAAGTGGAAGTTACAGTTGCTGTTGAAACAGATTCTTGGGGATATGAAAGTTTTTGGGATCTGACACCTGCGGGCGCCGGCTGTGGGAATGGAACAATTTTATCCTTCGGAAATATTGCACAAATTGGTTGCTCAGGAGCTGGAAACCAAGATGCAAGCGGTGGAAATGGTTATGGCAGTAATACCACAACGATTGAGAATTTGGGTTGTTTGACAATTGAGAATTGCTACGATATTAATTTCGTAGACGACTGGGGAGATGGTGGTTCTACCTTCACCGTTACAATCATGGGAATTGAGCAAGGTCCGTTTGTTGGTTCTGGCGTTGGAAATGTTTTCAATTTTTGCGTTACGGTTCCATTTATAAATAATGTAGCAGTAGAACCAAAGCCATATAATTATACAAAAATACCGTTATCACAGGTTGGAAATATTATCAAGGAAGCATCTATTATTTCTATTGGTGCAGGAAATGTTACCGGAGCAATTTTATCCGTTCAGGTTTACAAAGAATCATTTTTGCTTTATTTTACCACTTCCACTCCGCAAAACGTTGCAGCGGGAACAACTTCCAATTTTACCGTTGCAGGATTTACGCCTGTTGAAACTGGCACCTATTCCGTAGTTTACACTGCTGCAATTTTGGAAGTTGACGAAGACTTTTTAGATAACACGTATTCCTTTACCCTCGAGGTAAGCGATTCCATTTTTGCGCGCGACAATGGCATCAACGATATTGGAGGAGTGGGAATTGGAGGGAATTTATCCGGTTATATGGGTAACATTTTTGAGTTGAATGCAGGCGAAATTTTATCGTCCGCTTCGGCACTAATTGACAATTCCACGTTTGATATTACAGGAAAAACATTCGAAGTAGCGCTTTTCGAATTGGACAATTCAGGCGTTCCTTCCGCGCTTTTAGCAACTTCCGAAAGTGCAACTATTGGTGGAATAAATCAGTGGTACGATCTGCGTTTTTCCCCACCACTTTCGCTTTCTGCAGGAAATTATTTACTCGCGATTAAACAAGATTCGTCCTACCAGCAGCAAATTGGAGCTTCAAGTTCAATTTCTACGGCTGGAACATGTTGGGTAAGTTGGACCAACCAACCTTGGACACTGGCTGAAACATTTGATTTCCATGTTACGTTGATGTTACGCGCCAACTTCAATGAATTTGCTGAAATTTCAAGTTTAGAAAAATCTTCCTTTACTATTTTCCCAAATCCTGCGCAGCATGAAATTACACTTACCCATGTTTTGGAAGGTTCAACACTTGAAATATATTCTACTTCCGGACAATTGGTGCACTCAGAAGTAGTGAAAGCAAGTAATGCCAGCGTTCAAATTGAGAAATTAGAACCAGGAATGTATACCGTAAAACTGACAAGTGGTTCCCATGTTTCCTGTGCGAAATTCATTAAAAATTAACAAATCATCGAATCTATTGCAATGGAACCTTTTGATGTTGTTGCGGCGGTAATCCGTTTCCACCATAAAATATTATGCGTGCAGCGCGGGAAGGGAAATCATCCTTATTTGGCGTATAAATATGAATTTCCGGGCGGCAAAGTTGAACCAGGAGAAACCGAAGAAAACGCTATTATTAGAGAAATAAAAGAAGAATTGAATTTGGAAATCTCGGTTGAAAAAAAGTTTCTATCGGTTCAACATGCGTATCCAGACATAACGATAACGCTCCATAGTTTTCTTTGCAGCTGCGAAAATCCTGCGCTTACACTTACCGAACATTTGAATTACAAATGGCTTTCCATAAGCGAATTGAAGGAGCTGGAATGGGCAGCAGCCGATGAGCCAATCGTTCGGAAATTGGAAGAAACAGAAATCAGTGAATTATCCTAGAAACTGCTTTACTGTTTGCCACAAAAAA
>JBIKZR010000299.1:0-3263 GCA_044354635.1 Crocinitomicaceae bacterium
CGATGTGAATTTGTATAATTTATTTAGAACAACGTTTGCAATTGCATCGCGTTTGATTTCGTAAACGATACGCATTCCATTTCTATCCGATTCATCGCGAATATCTGAAATTCCCTCTATTTTTTTATCGTTAACAAGATCTGCGGTTTTTTTGATCATGTCCGCCTTGTTGATCTGGTATGGAATCTCTGTTACGATTATTTGCTCGCGACCATTAGCTTCTTCAATTTCCGCTTTTGCGCGCATTACAATTCTTCCACGTCCAGTTAAAAGTGCCTCACGTACACCCTCATATCCATATATAATTCCACCTGTTGGAAAATCTGGTGCTTTTACAAACTTGATAAGTTCCTCAATATCGATTTCTTTGTTGTCAACATAGGCTACAATTCCATCGATTACTTCTGTAAGATTGTGCGGAGCCATGTTCGTTGCCATACCCACAGCAATTCCAGACGCACCATTTACAAGTAAGTTCGGAATTTTAGAAGGTAGAACCGTTGGCTCTTCTAAACTATCATCAAAGTTTGGTGCAAAATCAACTGTATCTTTATCCAGATCATTTAGCATTTCCTCCGTAATCTTTTTGAAACGCGCTTCTGTATATCGCATTGCAGCTGGACTATCACCATCCACAGATCCAAAGTTACCTTGTCCATCTACAAGTGGGTAGCGTAAAGACCAAGGTTGTGCCATTCGCACCATTGTATCATAAACCGAACTATCACCGTGCGGATGGTATTTTCCTAAAACTTCCCCAACAATTCTTGCGGATTTTTTATACGGACGATTGGAGAATACTCCAAGATCCTGCATACCATATAATACACGTCTGTGCACAGGTTTAAAACCGTCACGCACATCAGGAAGCGCACGAGAAACTATAACTGACATTGAGTAATCAATGTAAGCAGACTTCATTTCGTCTTCGATGTTAATTTGGATTATTTTTTCTCCATCTGCCATCTTGTCACATATTTATTTTTTGCACGTATATTGTGCGGGTTAAAGCAAGTTTCGAAATTAGTAATTTTCTAGCCAATGGAAACGGTGGCGATCTTGTTTTTACTAACAAAAATCTGTGGAAAATTGACTTTATCGAGTACTTATTAACAATTTTTTCGTTTTATATTTGTAATTAAGGATAATAACACATTTTTATCCTCGAATATCTGAATGTTATGGAGGCAAAATTTTCACAGAGAGTCAAAGATGTAATCAGCTACAGTAGGGAAGAAGCACTTCGGCTGGGAAATGAATTCATCGGCGTAGAACACCTGCTTTTAGGGATTATTCGCGATGGAGAAGGGACGGCAATTAAGTTGCTAAATGAATTCAATTTGGATCTAAAGCAAATTCGCTCAGAAATAGAGAAGAGTTTAAATAGATCTGGAAATATAAATGCTGCGCCATTGGCAAATATTCCACTTGTAAAGCAAGCGGAAAAAGTTCTGAAAATGACGTACCTTGAAGCCAAACTGTATAAAAGTCCACTGATAGGAACAGAGCACCTGCTATTGTCAATTTTAAAAGATGAAGATAGCTTTGCGTGTCGCGTATTAAATAAATATGGCGTAATTTACGATAATGTTAAAGACGAACTAGAAGCGATGGTAGAAGAAAACACAAGTCCGCGGGCTGAGTTCCCCGGAGGTCAAGAAGAGGAAGGCGCAGAGCAATTTGCTGCACAGCGTAAACCAACAGATCCAAAGTCGAAAACGCCAGTTTTAGATAATTTCGGAAGGGATTTAACTAAAATGGCGGAAGCAGGAAAATTAGATCCGATTGTAGGCCGTGAAAAAGAAATTGAACGGGTGAGCCAGATTTTATCCCGTAGAAAGAAAAATAATCCTATTTTAATCGGTGAGCCGGGTGTTGGGAAAAGTGCAATTGCGGAAGGTTTAGCTTTGAGAATTGTGCAACGTAAAGTTTCCCGGGTACTTTTTAATAAACGAATTGTTTCTTTGGATTTGGCATCTTTAGTTGCCGGTACAAAATACCGTGGTCAATTTGAAGAGCGAATGAAAGCAGTGATGCAGGAATTGGAGAAAAATCCGGATGTAATCTTGTTTATCGATGAAATTCACACGATTATTGGTGCTGGTGGCGCAAGTGGTTCATTGGATGCTTCCAATATGTTCAAACCAGCATTGGCAAGGGGAGAACTGCAAGCAATTGGCGCAACAACTTTGGATGAATACAGGCAATATATTGAGAAAGATGGTGCATTAGAACGCCGTTTTCAAAAAGTTATCATTGAGCCAACTTCCGTTGAAGAAACGGTACAGATTCTTAATAACATAAAGGAAAGATACGAAGATCACCATTCTGTTACCTATACACCAGAAGCGATAAATGCCTGCGTGAGACTAACGGAACGTTATATTACAGACCGGCATTTACCAGACAAGGCAATTGATGCTTTGGATGAAGTTGGTTCTCGTGTTCACTTAAAAAACATTAATGTGCCAAAAGAAATTTTGGATGTTGAAGCATTGATTGAAGGATTAAAAGACCAAAAAAACGAAGTGATTAAATCCCAGCAATATGAAAAAGCTGCGGAATTAAGAGATAGCGAACGCAAACTGCAAGATCAGTTAGAATTGGCTAAGAAAAAGTGGGAAGATGATTCCAAAACGCATCGCGTCGTTGTAACGGAAGAACATGTTGCAGAGGTAGTTTCGATGATGTGCGGAATTCCATTGACGCGTGTTTCGCAATCGGAGACCGGGAAACTTGTCAATATGGCGGAGGAGTTGCGAAATAAGGTAATCGGACAGGATGAAGCGGTTTCAAAGGTTGTTAAGGCAATTCAACGAAATCGTGCAGGATTGAAGGATCCAAACAAGCCAATCGGTTCCTTTTTCTTTCTAGGACCAACAGGTGTGGGAAAGACACAGTTAGCAAAAGTTCTAGCGAAATACTTGTTTGATTCGGATGATGCTTTGATTCGTATCGATATGTCTGAATACATGGAGAAATTCTCAATTTCTAGATTGGTTGGTGCACCTCCGGGATACGTTGGATACGAAGAAGGTGGACAATTGACGGAGAAAGTGCGCCGTAAACCATATTCCATTATTCTTTTGGATGAGATTGAAAAGGCGCATCCAGACGTATTCAATTTGCTTTTACAAGTATTGGATGATGGGCACATGACAGATGGATTGGGACGAAAAATAGATTTCAAAAACACCATTTTAATCATGACATCCAATATCGGAGCACGACAATTGGCTGATTTTGGCACTGGTGTTGGATTT
>JBIKZR010000300.1:0-3262 GCA_044354635.1 Crocinitomicaceae bacterium
AGTTTGCAGTTGCTGGTTGAAAAATGCTTGAAACAATTCCATTTCCAGAAAGAATGCCAGATTGACCTGCTCCAGCAACTGGATTAACAACCGGTGAAATAGCTGCACCATCGATACAAACATTATCTGCAATGGAAACGTTTACAGTCGGAATAAAGTTGAAAATCTCAATCGAAAAATTTTGCACAATTCCTGCATTGTCGGTTACGGTTACGGTGTAAATTCCTTCGCACAATTCACTTGCTGTTTGCGTGGATTGCGCTTCCGAATCATCCCACAAAAAGGAATATGGCGCTGTTCCTCCAGTAATTGTAACGCTCGCAGTTCCGGTGCATGTGGAAGTGGAAGGCGTCGCGCAAGGTCCATTGCAAACGGCATACGTTGCAGCACCATTTCCAGACCATAGTCCACCATCTTGCCCTCGACGAAGCGAATTTCCCAAATGGTTGGAGGCGTTGAGTGAACTGATGTAATTTTTTCGGTCAATTGGAATTTGATCGTAGTTGGATAATGTTGTAACTGCAGTACAACCAGTTAAAATGGGAATGCATGGTGAACCGTTCGTTCCTGCGGAAGACGCCC
Organism: Crocinitomicaceae bacterium; assembly: GCA_044354635.1. Lineage (GTDB taxonomy): Bacteria > Bacteroidota > Bacteroidia > Flavobacteriales_D > Crocinitomicaceae > M0103. The sequence continues at coordinate 583 of JBIKZR010000300.1, forward strand.
AAGAAACAGCATCTTGTGCCACGCCATTATTATCGTAAAATGCAAACCATCCGCCAGCATTAGGAAACCAAAGTCTTGTACCATCAGCGCAAACACCAGGATCTGATATGTTATATGGAACAATAATTTCGACCACATTTCCACCATTTTGAACCAAAAGATTACTTGCTAAAGGCGCAGCATTTCCACCACGAATCAGACAAAATCCTGCAGGTGGAATAATCGTTCCGGATGGAATTACATATCCGCCGCTTCCTTCTGCAGTGTAATTTCCAAGATAATAACAGGAAATATCTATTGGTTCACATAAATTGGGATTATACAATTCAATCCATTCACCGCGTCCTTCACCAATGCCACCAAATCCAGAAATACTTCCATCAAAATCTACTGGTGAAATCATCAATTCATTGATCAAAATCGAAGGTCCTTCGTAGGAACAGCCACTACCATTGCAATTGGTGTTTAAAGTGGTGGAAAATGTCGCACCCATTTGTGCAAATGTCCAACCGCTTTGAAAAAACAGTAGTAAATAAAAAACGGAAAATAGTAATCTATTTGTCTTCATAGTGTGTGTTGACTAAATCTAAACGTTCTGTATGAACTTAAAATTCGTTATAAACATACAAAAAAAAAATAAAAGTAAATTCGTTAGATAAATTCTAAATGAATTACAGTCGCAAAGCATGAATAATTAACTTCCAAAAATCTTTCGTTCTGTACTATTAAGAAACGTTTTTCTTGGTTACCTTCAAGAAATTCCGCTTCAATTCCGCAATTGGATCCTCCATTTCTTTCAATTCATCCAAAACAGAAGAACTATTTTGTTTCATAAATTCCTTCAAAATATACGTGTAGTACTCATTTCTGTTTTCGGAAAGATCTTCTAATTCTATTTCAGCGTCCTCTTTGTTTAAAAGAACCAGACTTATAAAATCTTCTGCAATTGCCAAACGCATTGAATGGAGTAAAATAGCATTGTATTTTTTTAGTAGATTTTTAATTTTTAGCTCTTGATTTATGGTCATTTGATTTTTTATTTATGAAACTATTTTCTTTAAAAAACTCAAGTCTTTTAGTTCTGTTTTCTTAATTTTTTAATACTACCGTAGCACGCTTTTTTTGAAAGTCTCCCGTTTTACAAAAGGAATACTTTTACGCCTCTAACGACGCTGTCTTCTAATGAAACCGACAATTTTTCACCACCATAGGAAATTCCAGTTAGGTAATTATACCGTTTCTCTTCCAAGGGGTTTTTAATTTCAAATTGCATATTGGAAAGATCAAAATTAGCTGTTTCAAAAGCATATTTTGCAAATAGTCCGGTTTCAAATTGAACAAACAACAATTGTTGAAATTCTTCTTTTTGAATGGGTGAAATTTTGATTTTTTCAATGGAATAAAGGGGGAAAAATGTTTCGTCTCCATATAATTCCATAGAATTCAATTTCCGCACTAACTTCGATTGCTGCTTAATTTCCACCTTATTTTTATGGTTTAACTCGAATCCTTTGCTTTCAAATTCGCCAATTTCAGACCAATGCGCAAAACCAAAATGGTGCAAAAAATCCAAATCCAATAGTAATTGTTCCCAAGTTGTATTGTTTTTAATGCGCACGCGATTCATTTTCTCAAACTGTTCCTTTGGAATGGAGCAGTGAGAATAACGAATGCTATCACCAAAAAGATTAATGTAAAATTTCAAAAAATGAATGTATTAATGTGTTGATTTATAAGTGGATAGTTTATTCTCCAAGGATGTTTATCAAAGTTGAAAAATACAGACATTTTTTTCTTTTTCCTACACTAAAAATCCTTCCAACACTATTTTTTTTTTCGATCCTGTTATTTATTTCTTTTTCAGGCGTTAGATAAAAAAGTGAGATTTCTAAGAAAGAAAATCAGGTTCGCTAAATGGATTCCAAGTAACGTTTTTTACATCGGTAGATTATATTATAAGTGGTATTCTTTTTTAAATCCTTAAAAACCAAAGCTATGAAACACCTTTTTTTAATTCTAGCGCTCATTTTAACAATAAGTGCTTCGCTGCCAAAGAAACGGGAAGTCCACGAATCTTCCCTTCGCCAACATTGGAAAATGGACATTGGATTTACGAGTTACCGCACTATTCCAGTAGTGGTAGATCAAAAAATTTACATCGGTTCTAATGGAAGTCATTTTCGGGATTATGCTTTAGATGACGGCAATGGCGTTTTTTCGCTCCACGCAGCATCAGGGAAAATCGCAACAACTTTTGCAAACGAGCAATTTGGCGATATGGATGTTAATGGAATTTTGCGTTTGAAGGATGCTCTTTATTTCGGAAATGACAACGACGAATTTATCTGTACCGACAAACAGGGGAAATTTAAATGGCGTGCCTACACTTCTGGCGATATTGAACACCGACCAATTTCCATCCAATCGGAAGGTCAAGAAATGGTCGTTTTTGCAACGGAGACCGGACAAGTTTCGGCTTTGAATGCGAAAACAGGAAAAGAAATATGGACGTTTTACCATAAAGACTTTGATGCTTGGAAAACAGGCGATAACCGAGTGCTATTTAAAGTTAAAATGCACTTTACCGAAGGAAATATTTTCTTCAATGAACCAAGTTTAGCGGATTTAACTGGTGATGGCGTGCAGGATTTAGTATACAATACAAATTGGGGAGATTTTA
>JBIKZR010000301.1:0-3251 GCA_044354635.1 Crocinitomicaceae bacterium
CAGTCATTACAACAATTCCAGTTTTCTCATCCGTTATTTTTATCTCAGCAGAACGCCCTACAACAACCGCACGATTTGAACCGTCCGCATTTTTCTTGTCTATTGTACGTAATTCATCGATTTCCAATCTTCCGTTTGCTTTTGCTTTCAAGTCGGAAACATCTGCAATATTAGAAGCCGTACCCCCAACGTGGAAAGTACGAAGCGTCAACTGTGTTCCTGGTTCACCAATAGATTGAGCAGCAACAACACCAACTGCATCGCCATGTTGCGCTGGACGGTGTGTTGCAAGGTTTCGTCCATAACATTTTGAACATACACCTCTTCTCATTTCACACGTTAGAACAGAACGGATTTCAACTTCCTCAATTCCAACCTTTTCAATGGTTCTAGCAACATCATCCGAGATCAACTCACCTGCTTCAACAATTAAGTCTTCTGATTCAGGATAGTATACATCGTGAACAGATGTTCTTCCTAGAATACGATCGTATAATGGCTCAACAATCTCGTCACTTTTCTTCAATGAAGTTGCAACAATACCTCTTAATGTTCCACAATCGTCTGCATTAATAACAACATCTTGTGCAACATCCACCAAACGACGTGTCAAGTAACCAGCATCTGCTGTTTTCAAGGCAGTATCTGCAAGACCTTTACGTGCACCGTGCGTAGAAATAAAGTATTCCAAAATTGACAAACCTTCTTTAAAGTTGGAAAGTATTGGATTTTCAATAATTTCTTGCGCAGAAGCACCAGATTTTTGTGGTTTAGCCATCAATCCACGCATACCTGACAACTGGCGAATTTGTTCTTTAGAACCACGCGCACCAGAGTCAAACATCATGTAGATGGAGTTGAAACCTTGCATATCCGTTTTCAACTGCTCCATTAAGGTGTGCGTCAAACGGGAATTTGTATGTGTCCAGATATCAATAATTTGGTTGTATCTTTCATTGTTTGTGATAAGCCCCATGTTATAGTTCATCATCACATCTTTTACTTCTTTTTCTGCTTTGGCAACCAACTCTACTTTTTCCTTAGGAATGATAATATCATCTAAGTTGAAAGAAAGACCACCTTTAAAAGCCATATCGTAACCTAATTCTTTGATGTCATCTAGGAATTGAGCAGTGCGAGAAGTCCCAGAAACTTTCAATACTTCACCAATAATGTCACGAAGTGCTTTTTTCGTCAATACATCGTTGATATAACCTACTTCTCTTGGCACACGTTCGTTGAAAAGAACACGCCCACAAGTTGTTTCTAATATTTGAAGTGCTGGAACACCTTGCTCATTCAAATCATAGGTTTTAACCTTGATGTGAGCATGCAAATCCAATTGACGTTCGTTGTATGCAATAATTACTTCTTCCGGAGAATAATAAACGGCATTTTCACCTTTAACAACAGCCTCTTTTGTACCTACTTTTCCTTTTGTAATATAGTACAAACCGAGCACCATATCCTGAGATGGTACAGCAATCGGAGCTCCATTTGCAGGGTTCAAAATATTATGTGAAGCAAGCATTAACAATTGAGCTTCCAAAATAGCTGCATTACCTAAAGGTAAATGCACAGCCATTTGATCCCCATCAAAATCGGCGTTGAATGCCGTTGTAACCAAAGGATGCAAACGAATTGCTTTCCCCTCAATTAATTTTGGTTGGAATGCTTGAATACCCAATCGGTGCAAAGTAGGAGCACGATTTAATAGAACCGGGTGACCTTTCAAGATACTTTCTAAAATATCCCAAACAACAGGCTCTTTTCTATCTACTATTTTCTTTGCTGATTTAACTGTTTTCACAATACCACGCTCAATCATCTTACGGATAATAAACGGTTTGTAAAGCTCAGCAGCCATATCTTTAGGAAGACCACATTCGTGTAATTTCAAATCTGGACCTACAACAATCACCGAACGAGCTGAATAATCCACACGTTTACCAAGTAAGTTTTGACGGAAACGACCTTGTTTCCCTTTCAAAGAATCCGAAAGAGATTTTAAAGGACGATTAGATTCCGTTTTAACAGCACTTGATTTTCTTGAATTATCAAATAAAGAATCTACTGATTCTTGCAACATTCTCTTTTCATTACGCAAGATAACCTCTGGTGCTTTGATTTCAATCAATCGCTTCAAACGGTTATTTCTAATGATCACACGACGGTATAAGTCATTTAAATCAGAAGTTGCAAATCGACCACCATCCAACGGCACAAGAGGTCGTAATTCTGGTGGAATAACAGGAACAACCTTAACAATCATCCATTCTGGACGATTATCAATTCTTGCCTGAGAGTCACGCATTGCTTCAACAACTTGCAGACGTTTCAACGCTTCATTTTTACGTTGTACGGATGTTTCGTTATTTGCCTGGTGACGTAAATCGTAAGAAGTTTGTTCAAGATTCATTGTTTTCAATAAATCGTACAAAGCTTCCGCTCCCATTTTAGCAAGGAATTTATTAGGGTCAGCATCCTCTAAATATTGATTTTCTTTCGGTAGGGTATCTAGAATATCCAAATACTCTTCTTCCGTAACGAAATCTAATCGTTTCAAAGAACTACCGTCTAAGTTTGTTGCTACACCTGGTTGGATTACCACATATCTTTCATAATAAATGATTTGATCCAATTTTTTTGTAGGTAAACCTAACAAGTAACCAATTTTATTTGGCAACGATCGAAAGTACCATATGTGTGCTACAGGAACCACCAATGAAATGTGTCCCATACGCTCACGACGCACTTTTTTCTCTGTTACCTCAACACCACAGCGGTCACAAACGATTCCTTTGTATCGGATTCTTTTGTATTTTCCACAATGGCATTCATAATCTTTCACCGGTCCAAAGATTCGTTCACAGAACAAACCATCTCTTTCCGGTTTATATGTACGATAATTAATCGTCTCTGGCTTAAGCACTTCTCCGCTTGATTGCTCAAGAATCACCTCTGGCGAAGCCAAAGAGATTGTGATTTTATTGAAGCTACTTTGTTTTTTTGGTGTTTCTTTTCTGTAAGCCATTTTATGCTTCTTTTCTTAGTTCAACAACTTGACAATTAATCCAATGAAATGTTAAGACATAAACCTCTTAACTCATGCAACAATACGTTGAACGATTCAGGGATTCCTGGTTCTGGAATATTATCTCCTTTAACGATTGCTTCATACGCTTTTGCACGCCCCATAACATCATCCGATTTAACGGTCAAGATCTCTTGTAATATATTTGCAGCACCGA
>JBIKZR010000302.1:0-3244 GCA_044354635.1 Crocinitomicaceae bacterium
CAACATTTTCGTCTGAATATTGTCGGATACATACTTTTCCATCTTGGTTTCCACCAAGGCAAATTATCTCCTTGTTTTCAGGATCGATACTTAAAAAAATCGCAACGTGTCCTTTCCAAGAATCCGGATCTTCCCGCCAAAAAACAACTAAATCGCCTGGTTCAGGATTTCGAATTTTTTGACCGTAATCCAACCAAGATTTTGCAGTAGCTTTTTTCGTGTAGCTCAATCCGGCTTTCTTTGCGCAATAGCTGATAAAAACGCTGCACCATGAAACTTCATCCGAAGTAATATTTGCGTTTCCACTTTCCTTAAAAAAAAGCAAGATGGCTGTATTGTGCTTTGCGCCTTCAATTTCTTCTTCACCATAAAATTTCCGAGCCTCTTGGATCAATGGATTAGAGATGATCGAAGCGCTAAGAAAATCGTACGCTGATAAATCCTGCAAAAAAGGTTCGTCTGATTTCAACCACGTTTCCTGAATCGTTGCTGCGCCATTATTTTCTTTGGTTGGAATTGAAAAAGCTTGGATTGCTTGGACACGGTATTTTGGGCGGTTTGCGGCTTCAATATTTTTTAGGTAATCCGCAATTTCCGTTTGCTCTTGTCCCGTATTTTCCACTAAAAAAACCAGTTGCATTCCGCCGCTTGTTTTCACGGTTAATTGTCCGGAACGCGCTGTAACTGGAATGGTAACTTTCAACTTTCCGAAATTCATATCCATGTGAATTTTAGAGGTGATTGTCACTGCTGGACTAAATTCTCCCATAAACACATCAAATACCGAAAATTCTACTTTCAAGATAGAAACAGATTCCTCGAAGATTATTTCCACTTTATCCTTAACAAAAAGCGTGTGTTTTGCTGGAAGAAAAGAAACAAATCGTGCTCCAGCACTTACTGGTTCTAATGTTGGCAATACTTCAAATTCCTGCAAGCTCAAAGGTTTTTCCAACAATTGATCCGATTCATTTTCAGGGAAATGCGAATGAATCATCACTGCTGGATCGACTTTCTCCCACTTCTCACCGAGCGCTAAATCATACAAATAGCGATTGCCACCAATTGTCCATTCATTCCACGCATGCGCATTTTTTTGAAGCTGAAAACCTTTTTGCTTTTTTCTCCAACCATAAATTGTTTGAATGTTTAAACCAGCTATTTCGCCCATTTTCTCTAATGTGTTTGCGAACTCTCGCCCTGAACTATTTTCCGATCTCCCCGCTAAAACATAGGGTATATTTGTCGTTTCATTGCTTGAAAATGGCAATTCCTCTTTTTCTGAAAATCGCACGACTCTGGTTATATATTCTTTAATCATTTGGAATTTAGACTCTTCACTTTGAGCTTTTTTCGTAAGAAATTGCACCAAATCAGCCACATCCAAACGCTCCGCAGCTTCCGCATTTGTAACAACCAAATTAGAATACGGATCTAAATAAAATGGCATACTAAACTTGGATTTACTAGCTGTTTTCAAAAGGAAATCCTTCTTTTGAAAGATACTTTGAAACTTGCTTCCATAGATTTTGTTGTCGGCAAATGCGAGCTGTTTTCCATATAATTCAGATTCAAACTCTTTTGTAGTGCCAGAAAATTTCAACATTCCATTGATTAAAGAATAGTTGCCACAATTTCTTCGCACACTGCTTTTATGTTCCTTCGAACTTTCAGAAACGCCATTTAAGGGTGATTTCTCTGGAACATATACAAGATGTTCAAAAGTTTTGTCTTGGTACAGACGAATTAATTCCACATTTTTTGACTGTTTTGCAGGCACAAAAACAAATTTCAAGGTAGATTTTGACGACTTCCAATTAGCGTCTTTTGCTGAAATTGCATGTCCTGAAACAAGAATTCCAAAAATGAATAGCATTACTTTTCCCATACGTCCCAATGTTTAAGCGGTAAATAAAAAAAAGTAATTGTCTATCCATATGTATTTTTTTCGATTAGTAAGTGCTTGTTTCTATTAATACGGCAATCGAAGAGAAATATAACAAGCGAGTCAAAAAAAAATCCCTGGGTCTATTATTACTAAACTTCAGGGATTTTTTCAGTACTTAAATCTCCCCTTCTCAAACGAATCTGGAAGGCGCTAAAATTCGTGCGATAAGGTCTTCCACTTCATCGTAATCCAATTTTTCCGTTTTAAAGAAAAGTTTGTTTTCACGAATAGAACTAAGGGGATTTGCTTCCAGAACAGCTTTAAAATTCTCCTTCGAAACGTAAGCTACTTTCCCGGATGGCAGCACTGCGACCAAAGCACATTCTGCATTCAAAAGTGGAATTTTATCCCAATCGAAAGCATTAAAATTCAAAACGGTGCGTTCTTTTTCCATAATCACATATAACATTACCTTATTGAGTTCCGGAATAAGTTCCTTTTCAAAATCAAACTGCATTTCAACCTGCGCAAGAATTTCCGTATCCTTTAATTTATCGATATTGTAAATGCCAAATTCATTGATTTCAAATTTACTGAGCACACCAGACTCCAATTTCAAGCGTTCCTCCTCCCGCACGATTTCACCAAACGCACGATTATATGCCGCGAGATCTTCTGCGTATTTTCGAGTTGCTATTACCAATTCGTTCCCAGTCAATTGCGGCGTAGCTAAAACGGAGTAGGAAAATTGCACTTGTTTTCCCGAATAATCGGTTTGCATGCTCGCGAAATCCAATTGAAATAAATTAGATTGATTTTGCGCTTTTGAAATACTTATTTTATCCCAATTCAGTCTAATCGCCTGTTCAATAGGCATTTTATCATCTGCCTCCTTTACGGTCCATCGGATATCTTCCCAAATTTTCAAATGCGTCATTTTAGTATAATCGGAAACAATTTCAAAATTAAATCCTGCTGTGTCTTGATTTGGGCCCATTGGTTTAAGCCCAATTTCCGGTAAAGCAGCCAAAGCAGCATCTCGCCGTTTATTTCCCACCACTTCAAAGGATTTTCCATTGTCCCAATTCAAGTCATCCGATAAAAAATACATTTTAAAATCTGCGTCTGGCGCAATTGCTGCCGCTAATTCCACTTGAACCGCAGCATCTTTTTTAAGTTCCACTTCTTTTCCATTTTGAAAAGCGCGCAATTCAAACATGCCAAGGGAAGAAAAATAATCTGTTCTATCTTCCCCAAAAAGCATTGGAATTCCGGACTGAAAAATTTCATAGGCGTTTTGGTATTCTCGAAATTTGAGCGTTACCTTACCGCGCACTTTATTGCCATTCTCATCTA
>JBIKZR010000303.1:0-3237 GCA_044354635.1 Crocinitomicaceae bacterium
ACCGCTTTTTCCGAAAGTACCGTAGGTGGAAGTTGTAAATGATCGCCAGCAAGGATTATTTTTTCACTCATCGGAAAAATGCACCAGGCAAGTGGTTCTAAACATTGTCCAGCTTCATCGATAATCAGAGTCTTGCTCTCAAATTTCTTTACCTGATCGTCCAATAATCCAATAGGCGTTCCGAGAATTACTTTTGCCTCGGCGAAAAGTTTGTCTTCGTTGTAGCGTTGAATTTCTTTTATTTGATGCCGTAAATTCTTTACCTCCTTTAGCAGCAAGGTGCGCTGTTCGCGTTCATCTTTTCCAAATCGGCGTTTGTATTGTCCAGCCATCTTTCGCATTTCGGCAGCTCGAATACGGATTTTTTTAATTTCTTTATCTTGTTTGTTTTCAATTAATTTCCCTTCTAATGTATAAGGAAAAATAGCAGCGTTAACTTTAGTATTGTTTCCAACGCGCAGAAAATTCACTTTTTTATGCAGTAAACCTTTTGCGAGTGCATCTACTGCGGTGTTACTTGGGGCTGAAACTATGACTTTTTCACCTTTCGCTACCAATTGCAAAATCCCTTCAATGAGGGTAGTGGTTTTACCCGTGCCCGGCGGACCATGGATAATACAAAACGGCTGTTCGTCGAGCATTCCGGCAACTGCATATTTTTGGCTTTGGTTCAATGTTTCTTGCTGAAACAGCAGTTCCACATTATTTGATTCCATTTCTAGAGAAAATTCTAATGCTTTGGAATGAATATGCTTGAAAAGTGAGAAAATTCGTGGGTTTTCCTGAATTTCATTCAATCCTTTTCGCATCAATGTTGTGGTGCGGGTATCCGGCGTTAATTTAATTCCGACGCCTTCGTCTTCTATCCAATCCGGGAAATCTGGTGCAAACAACCTAAATTCGCCTTGTTTGCCATCTAATTGCAATAAAATTCCTTTTACTGGTGCTTCTCCCTGACAAAAACATTCTATTGCCATGCCGTCTTTGAAGCTATTGGAATCCATTGGGAATGGAATTCTAAACCCAATTTCCGGATATTCAGCATAACCAAAAGACTTCCGCGTAATTTTTATTGGATGAATTGCTAAACCTTCTGCTTTTAAAGATTTCAAACTGTGTTGCTCATCCAATTGATAGCGTTTAGCTTGTTCTTGTTCCTCTAAATCAAGGCAATTTAGTAAATGTGTAATATACGGGTGTACGTTTTCCATGGCATAAAAAAAGACCAATATTTCTACTGGTCTTCTAAAGTATTTATTTTTGTTTAGATAGTTTAGAATTTAATTTTCTATGCCTTCATTTCTTTAGAAAGGGAAGAAGTACGCTGAAAACAACTCAAGAATTTATCTATACCGAAGCAATTTTATCGGAAACATATTCTCCTGCTTTTAATTTTCCCACGATTTTTTTGAAAGCATCAATTGTATATTCAACATCTTCCAAAGTATGCACCGCTGTAGGAATTAAACGTAAAATTATCATTCCTTTTGGTACAACTGGATATACCACCATAGAACAGAAAATATTGTAGTTTTCACGCAAATCGAAAATCAAGTTTGTTGATTCTGGAATAGAGCCATTCATATACACTGGCGTTACGCATGTATCGGTTTCACCAATATTAAATCCTGCATCTACCAATCCTTTTTGCAAAGCATTTGTAATTGTCCACAAGTTTTCCTTCAATTCCGGCATGTTTCGCATCAATTCCAAACGTTTCAAAGCTCCTACAACCAAAGGCAAAGGCAATGCTTTCGCGAAAATTTGAGAACGCATGTTGTACCGTAAATATTCTACTACTTGCTCGTCGCTGGAGATAAAACCACCGATTAGTGCAAAAGATTTGGCAAATGTTCCGAAGTAAACATCGATACCATCTTGGCAACCTTGTTCTTGTCCTGCTCCACCGCCTGTTACGCCTAGCGTTCCAATTCCATGTGCATCATCCACGAATAAACGGAAATTGAATTTTTTCTTTAATGCAACAATTTCTTTTATTTTTCCTTGGTCTCCGCGCATTCCGAAAACACCTTCTGTGATCACTAATATTGCACCACCTTGCTCATCTGCCAATTTTGTTGCACGCGCCAATTGCTTCTCGCAATCTTCCATGTCGTTGTGCTTGAAAACGTATCTTTTTCCCATGTGCAAGCGCACACCATCCAAGATACAAGCATGTGATTCAGCATCGTACACGATAACATCTCTTCGGTCAACTAAACAATCGATTGCAGAAAGCGTTGCTTGGTAACCGAAATTACACAAGATTGTGTCTTCTTTTTGCACAAATGCAGATAATTCAGCTTCTAATTGCTCGTGGTAGTTAGAATTTCCACTCATCATTCGAGCGCCCATTGGTGCTGCGAAACCAAATTCTGCTGCTGCTTCTGCATCTGCTTTGCGCACTTCAGGATGGTTAGCCAAACCTAGGTAGTTATTCAAACTCCAATTCAAGCGTTTTTTACCTCTGAAAATCATGTGAGGTCCTATAGGGCCTTCCAGTTTAGGAAAGGTAAAGTATCCGTGAGATTCTTTTGCGTGTTGTCCGATCGGACCTCTGTTGTTTTTGATTTTTTCAAAAATGTCTTGAACCATATCAATTAATTTTCTTTAGTAAACGCATCCGACGATGCTAAAACGTGTTTGTAGATTGCAAAATTAGGGATTTTAGTTCTATTTCATAGTGTTCCTAAATGATTTTATCAACACCACCTGTTTATAGTACTTTTTAAACTAACTATTCAAGGTTTTGGAAATGTTTTGGCAGTTCAATTCTATACTATTCTTTATTCTGTAAAATAGTATTCACGAAGCAATTATTGCTGCGTTAAGGATAGAAGTGTTTATCCTTTTGTTCTTTTCACAAAAGATAGAAACGGATAGCCTGACTCTTCAGAGGAACGCCAATAATAATATAGAAACACTCTTTTTTTAGGTGTTATAAATTTTTATCCAGTAGGTAAATCATAGCGCAATTTGCCGCGCAACCCAATTCTAATTCCCGTTTGTTGACATTTTCAAACACATCGCTTGGTGCATGGTGAAAGTCAAAATAACGCTGTGAATCTGGTACAAATCCGAATAGTGGAATTCCAGGATACGTTTCTTTTAGCGGACCTATGTCCACACCACCATATCCTTTTTCAAAAATATGTAGTTCGTATGGTTTAAAATGAAAAGCCAGACTTTCCAATAATTTCACTTGCTCGGTTGATCCATCGCAATTAAAACCTCTTG
>JBIKZR010000034.1:0-9875 GCA_044354635.1 Crocinitomicaceae bacterium
CATGCTGTTTATATTAGCGTTAGTCCCATTCGGAACTCTTTTTCTTGCGCTAAATAACCAAGGGATGACCTGGGCTATTCGAACAAAGGATTTTCGCAGTATCAGTGTTTCGAAAGTGTTTTTAACGCTTTTTAACTCTGTCACTGCAATTGCTCTAGCACTGTTTTCGTTTGGATTCAAAGGATTATTAGTTGCTTATTTAATGGGAATTGTAATAAGTTCAATCGTTTTTGTTAAACCATTTTTTAACGTAAATAAACAGAACAAACCATTTTCATGGAAGGGTAGAAAATTTGCGATTGCAAAACAATATGCTGCATTTCCAAAAATAAATTTACCACATGTACTAATTGAATTAGGAAAAGAATTATTTATTGCCTTTTATTTACTGTATACTTTTGAATCAGATATTTTAGGTTTATACGATTTCTCCTATCGTATGTTGCGCTTACCAATCAGCTTAATTGGCGTTTCCATCAGTCAAGTTTTTTTTAACAAAGCTGCAGGAATGGTAAATGAAGGTGTTCCAATTTTTCCGTTAGTTAAGAAAACCATCTTAATCCTTTTTGCAATTTCAATTGTTCCATTTACGCTTTTATTTTTTACTGGAAGCGACCTTTTTGCATTTGTATTTGGAGAACCGTGGCGGGAAGCAGGACGTTTTTCAGAAAGCATGGCACCTTGGTTAATGATAAATTTTTTGGTTTCCCCAATTTCTCAAATCCCCCTAATTTTGAAAAAACAACGCGCATTTTTCATCTTAAGTTTATTCGGAACTGCAATAATGGTATTTACACTCTTGATTGGAGAGATTTTTCCGGCTTGGAATCTAACATTTCCCGAGATTTTAAAGGTTGTGAGTATTGGACAGTTTTTTTTCTTTGCGTACGTTTTGGGATGGACAATTTGGCTAACTAAAAAGTTTGATGTCTAAGTAATCTTTTTTGGAAACCAAATGAAAAGCTATTTTTTCAGCGCAACAATGTTTTGTTTTTATGGTGGGTATTCTAATTTATGGAATGGAGGATTCCAATTCTAGTAGGGTTGAAAATTTAAATTCTTATGCATCAAGCCTTCACCCTGATTTTAAGTCAAAACTTATACTAAATTTGTTACAAATTATATGCTTTGCCAAAGAAAAATGTGCAAATGAGTAAACGTTCGGAACTCACAAAAAATATTCTGAAACTAATAACAGGAACGGCAATTGCGCAACTGATTAGTATTTTAATTTCGCCAGCTTTGACGCGTATATATACGAGCGAAGAATTTGGTGAGTTCACCCTTATAGCTTCTGTTTTCGCAATGTTGGCGCTAATCGCAGGAGGAAGATATGAACTGGCGATACTTCTCCCTAAACGAAAAACAGAAGCAGCAAATGTTTTTGTTTTGAGTCTGCTTGTGAATTGTTTGTTTTTAGTAGTGTTAATCGCGTCTTTTTCCGTCATTGACTATTTTTGGATCGATCAAACTTTTGGAATTTGGTATTATGTTATTCCATTTTTTGTTTTTCTTTTGGGAATCATTCAAAGCGTGAATGCATGGTTTAACAGACGAAAGATGTACCATGCAATTGCAGTGAATAAAATTGTTTCTGCGGCCTCCACAAATGGTTTATCCTTGCTGAATGGTTTGTTGAAAGTCACGTTTAACGGTTTGTTACTGGCAACATTAATTGCCGGTTTTGTCAATATTCTACTGTTGTTTTATCAAATCAGAAAAGACTGGAATTATATTCGAAGGAGTATTTCATTTGCAAGAATGAAAGAGTTTGGAAAAAAATACAAGCGCTTCCCATTGATTAATTCTTTTCAGTCTATTATGGATGCCTCACAAATAAATGGGTTGATTTACCTTATTTCTGCTCTTTTTGGAAAACAAATAGTGGGTATTTTTGCTTTGGCAATTCGAATATTAATTGCCCCAATGAATTTTATTGGTGGATCTATTTCACAAGTTTTTTATCAAGAAGCCAATGATTTGCACAATGCATCGAAAGAAATCATTCCCTTGATGAAAAAAACTATCGTTCAAACCTCCCTCTTAATGGCTTTCGTTTTGGTGGTAATCTTGCTCTTCGGTCCTTTTCTTTTCGGATTGATTTTCGGCGAAGAATGGACACCTGCAGGAGTTTATGCACAGATAATTTGTCCATGGATTTGTCTTGATTTTATTCGAGCGCCACTTTCTCAAATTCCACTTATTTTAAACAAACAAAAAGAAATGCTTTATTTTTCTATTGTAAATAATATCCTAACTTTAATTTTGTTAGTAGTTGTAGGGATTTATTTTAAAGATTTGATAATCCTTTTGTTTGTGATCACTATAACCCAAGTCGTTTACATAACGATTGTATTACTTTGGATTTTTAGAATAGCGTTAAAAAATGACCTTTCTCTTAAATTAGGGCGCCTAATAAAAGAGTAACTAAACAAGTGTGAAACGTATACTATGCGAATTTTAAATTATATAAAAGAAAATTATATTTTCTTATTTTTTGTAGTGCTGGCTATTTTTCCAACCATCAGAATTTTGGTCGTTGGGACTAGTTCTTCTTCGAATATTCTAGAATTTATCGTTTCAAGTTTACCAGAAGTTTGCTTTTTAGTGGTTTTGGTTTTTTCTGCCAAACAATTTAGAAAGACGGGTTTCGAAACAAAACATTTTTTGGACAAGCTCTTCTTATTGTACGTTTTATACAACATCCTTGTTGGAGTATTAGTTGCAAATGATTTAATAATAAGTATTTATGCGATTAGACTCACTTACCTTCCAATGCTTATTTATTTCATAGCCAGTTTTTCTCAGCTTGAATTCCGCACATTTGAAATTATTTTAGAAAAAATATTCACCTTCTTTGTTTGGATAGGAATCATTGGTTTAGTGCTTTATTTCTTGGTTCCAGACTTTCAAAATTATTTTTTACGAAAGGCGACTAATGGAATAATTGCAGAATATTTTATTATCCGCTTTACATCGATACTTTGGACTCCGGTTGTTTTTTCAAGTATCGCAACAGCGTCTATTATTTATTGGTTTTTTAGATTTTTAATAGAGAATCGCAGGATTTATGTGCTTTATTTGGCGATTCTATTTCTGTGCTTATTTCTCTCTGTTTCACGCGGGGCAATTATTGCATTGGCATTTTGTATACTGCTTATCGGCGTTCTTAAAATGGATTGGAAAAAATTATTTCTGGTTTTCCTTTTGCAAATAAGTATGTTTTCTGTAGTAGGTTTTTACATTTCCAACCCAATTGATTTTGGCGCATGGATTATTAAATCGTCTAAAGAAACAGTTGAAATGAAGGAGGGAGTAACCCGCGTCGATTTATGGCAGAAATCAAATAAAAATATTTATAAATATCCTTTTGGTTTAGGTTTGGGGAAAGCCGGACATGTTGCTGCCAGATTTCATCCGAAAGATAATTCGAGGGTTTCTACTTGCTCTACAGATGGCTGGTATTTGAAGTTGCTGCTTGAAACCGGATACATTGCACTTGCTTTTTATATTGCCATTTCCCTTCTGGTTTTTTGGCAGTGGTGTCGGTACTTTCGGAAATTTGGATTTGATATTTTAACCTTTATTTTTGTCCTTGGTTGCGCTGTTAATATTCAGAATATTGTCAGTAACGTGCTTGATTTCTATATGTTTTCCTATCTCTATTGGTTTATTTTCGGTATTTTTATACTGAAATTGAAGCGCGTTTCAAATGTCTGAGGTAAAAGTATCTATTGTAATTGTTAATTATAACGTCAAAGATTTAATTTTGGCTTGTATTCGCTCCCTTTATCAATTTTGCGGTAACGCAGGAGATTTGGAAATTATTGTAATCGATAATCAATCCATTGATGGTTCTTGTCAAGCAATTAGAACAGAATTTCCGGATGTTATTTTGATGGAAAACAGCGAAAATGAAGGTTTTCCGAAAGCAAATAATCAGGGTTTTTCCATTGCAAAAGGGGATTATATTTTCATGTTGAATCCGGATACGGAATTTCAAGAAAATTCCATCGAAAAATTACGGCGGTTTCTAGAGGAGAATAAATCGGTTGGTATAGTGGCTCCAGGATTATTAAATACGGATGGCACGCATCAAAGTAGTGTTTGGAGGTATCCAAGTTTATTTTCAATTTTTTGTGAATTTCATTATCTCTCATCTTTTCTCAAACGCAAAAACTATTTAGACAAAGATTTTACCAAGCAATTTGAAGCAGAAAGTTTTTCGGGTGCAGCAATTTTTTTCAGGAAAACTGTTTTGGATAAAATTGGAAATCTAGATGAAACGATGTTTTGGATTGAGGATGTTGAATTTTGCTATCGGGCAGTTCAAAGCGGTATAAAATGTGTGTATTTCCCAGAAACTAAAATTATTCACCATATCGGACAAAGCGCCAAAAAGAATTATACAATCTCTATTTCAAATCAGGTTTTCAACAAAATTAAGTTTTTTAACAAACACCATTCGAACTTTTCAGCAAAGTTGGTCATCTTGCTTTCTTTCTTGCATGTCGTTCAAAAAAGTATTGTCTTCGGAATGCTTTCGCCATTCAATGATGTATATAAACGCAAAGCGTCCGCCTATCGTTATACTATATTTAAAGTGTTTAATCCACCTAAAGGAATCGCTTAGATGGTAAAAACGAAAATTATAATAACTGGTGCTACTGGTTTTATAGGAAAAGACCTATTGAAACAATTGGATGTGAATGCATTTGATGTGACGATTGTAACGCGAAATAAAGATAAATTTGACGGGTGTTTCACAGATTCAATAACAATCGTTGAAGCTGATTTACTAACCTTGCATTCCCTGGTTTCTGCTTTTAACCAACAAGATATTTTGGTTAATTTGGCTGCGGAGGTCAGAAATTTAGATTTATTGGAAGCAACGAATATTCAAGGAACAAAAAATATTATTCAAGCAATTCAACAAACCTCCGTTTCCAAAGTTATTCATTTAAGTAGTGTTGGGGTTGTAGGAAAAGGTTACAGCCAATTGCCATTGTTGGTGGACGAGAGCACTAGCGCTTCACCAGCAAATGAATACGAACGAACAAAATGGGTGTCGGAACAACTTTTTCTTGAAGCAGCCGCTAAAGGCGATTTTGAACTTGCAGTTTTGCGTCCTACGAATGTTTTTGGTGAAAACCATCCGTTTAATGCCTTGTTGAATCTAATGCGGAAAATTGTTTCAGGAAGTCCACTTTTTTATGTGGATGGCGCAATGGTTAATTACGTTTATGTTGCGGATTTAAATTCATTCCTTGTATATTTAATTCATACCAACCGCTTTGATGGGATTTATTCTGTCGGAGGAACAATGCCTTTAAAAGAATTTTATAATTTGGTAATGCGTGAGTTGGGTTGTAAAACCCGCGTTATTCAGCTTCCGGCATTTTTAATTGGCTTCTTGAAAACATTCGGCAGTGCAAAATTACACCCCGTTTCAAATAAAGTAAGCTATTCAGATAAAAAACTGGAAGAAATTTTCCAGTATACCTTTGGCCTTGAAAAAGGTATTGCCAAAACGGTAGATTACTTCAAAAAAAGAGAATTGCTACAATGAAAATTTGTTTTTTTGCCGATAGTGAAAGTATACACACTGCAAGATGGTGCGAACATTTCCATTCCTTGGGACATGAAGTTCATTTAATAAGTTTCAAAACACTGATTTTACCAAATATTCATAACCATACCGTTAATATAGAGAAAATAAATGTCGCAGGTGGAAATTGGAGAGTTCTCTTAAAATTTAGAACGGTAAGAAAAATAGTAAAAGATATTTCACCAGATATTTTTCACTCACTTTATGCGACAAGTTATGGTATTACAGGTTCTTTGGTTGGTTTTCATCCTTATATAATCACGGCGCTTGGTTCCGATATTCTACTTAGCCCCAAACATTCAATACTCTATCGTTTCTTGCTGAAATTTGCTTTTTCGAAAACGGATTTAATAACCGTGATGTCGGATCAAATGAAAATGGAGACAGAGAAACTCGGTGTTTCCCCCGCTAAAATTAGTACGCTCCCATTTGGTATAGATCCGAAAATGTTTAATGCGAAAAATCGAAAATTGGATAAGAATAAATTCGTGATTACGTCCACTCGAAATTTTGAAGAGGTGTATAATATACCACATTTGATTAAGGCAGTAGCGAAAGCAAAGGAGAAAATACCTTCAATTCATTTGAATTTAATCGGCACAGGAACGCAGGAACTAACGTTGAAAGAATTGGTGAAACAACTAAATTTAGACGACTGTGTTACCTTTTTCGGTAAGGTTTCTCAATCCAAAATTGCCGAAGTCTTAAACCAGTCGCATGTGTTTGTTTCTGTTTCCCTTTCAGATGGAAATAACATTTCGCTAAACGAAGCAATGGCTTGTGATACGCTTTGTATTGCAACTAATATTCCAGCAAATACCCAATGGATACAACACAATCAAAATGGTTTTTTAGTTGAAATAAATGCAGTTGATACATTAGTAGATTATTTAGTTATTGCTGCTGAAAAATATGATGAATTTCAACAATCGGCTCTACCGATTAATAGAAGGTTATTAGAAGAAAAAGGAATTTGGGCGAATAACATGAAACGGATGGAGGATATTTACGAAGAATTAATCTTGAAAAAATGAAGAAACGAGTCGCAATTATTGGAGCCGGTGGACATGGAAAAGTAATAGCCGATGCCGTTTTAAAATCGGGAGAGTATGAACTAGTTGGATTTGTTGATGCTAAAATACCTCGAGGAACGGTTGTTTTTGGAACGTATTCAATTTTAGAATCCCAAGAAAACATTCACTTACTTTTACCGGAGATTGACTTTTTTATTATCGGAATTGGTGCGAACGAAATACGAAAAAAGGTTGTAGAATCTTTACCGGAAAATTTAGAGTGGGCAACGGTTATTCATCCTTCAGCAAGTATTGCATCTGAAACGATAATTGGTAAAGGTTCCATAATTTTGGCAAATTCAGTAATTGGTATAGCGTCCGTTATTGGTGAATTTTCCATTGTTGATGCGGGTGTTGTTGTAGACCATGAATGTGAAATTGGCGCTTTCTGCCATCTTTCTATAGGGACATGCGTAGGAAGCAACAGTAAAATTTCTACTAATACAAAATCTGAAATCGGACAACTTTTCCAACCATTCTCAACAAGATAATATGATTGAACGATTAAAACAAATCACAGCCTTCCAGTGGTATCATTTGCTTTTGAGTTTGTTGATTTTTACGTTTTGTTTTGCACCAAATTCCATAGCACTCTTTGTTGTTTTACTCTCTTTTTTTACAGCAGTACAAGCTGTAAAAGGGAAAATGAAATTCAAGATGTCCCCTGTTAGCATGGGTTTCTTGGTGTTTTTCTTAGCGTATGTTTTTGGAACTTTTTTCACAAATCATCTTACTGATGCCTTGCATAGCCTAGAACGAAAAATGGTATTTGTTGCTTTTCCTATCCTTTTTTCCTTCCGATTTGATCGAAAATTAAATTTTCAGCCAATAGCAATTGGTTTAATCTTAGGCGTTTTAGTTTGTTCTTTTCTGGGTTTAATGCATAGTTATCGCATGTATGCTTTGCATGGGGATTTTAACAACAACTTTGGTTCGACAACGTTCTCCTATATTCACCATCCAACCTATTTGAGTGCGTTCTTACTTGTCGCATTCTTATTTGCTATAGAAGGATATAAATTAAAATGGCGGTATTTCAACCTTCTCACTGTCGGAATTTTCTCTGTGTTTGTAAGTTTCATGCAGTTCTTCTGTTTTTCATTTGCGGGTTTGTTGTTTTTGTTTTTTGTGCTTATTTTCTTGGTGTATAAATCTATATACCAACGTACTTCCCGCAGTATATTTTATCTTAGTTTGATTGCGCTTCCACTTTTTCCAGTGGTTGCATATAAAAGTAATCTGAATGTAAGAATTGTATTGAATGACACTTTAGCAGATGTGAAAGCATTTCTTATAAATCCTAAAAGTGTTTTGGAAAACCATACAGAACCACTTACGGGTAACGTTGTGCGATTGATTCTTTGGACCGTGTCTGTTGAACAGGTTACAGAACATCCTTTTGGCGTTGGGACTTCCAATTTAGATGATGCTATTGGAGCACGGTTGCGAAAATATGGACTGAACGATTTAGCTAGTCAAAATTACAATTCACATAATCAATATTTACAAATTGCAGTTGAGATAGGGGTGCTTGGATTAATACTCTTTTTAGGGTTGTTAGGTGTGGTTTTCGCTTATGCCATAAAATGGAAAGACGCCTTACTTTTTCTTATTTGTGCAAATTTAGCGTTCAACTGTATTTTTGAATCCATGCTGCAAAGACAAAGTGGTATTGTATTTTATACCTTTGTTTTATTGTTGGTTTATATGGTGAATTTTGATAAAACTTTACGTAATTTTATTCAAAAATAGGTATGGTGCAATTTATAAAGGATAAAATACAAGAAATTGCTTTTACAGACGTGAATAGTAACGATTTACTTTGGACAGACAAAATCTTGGACTCCATTACAATTGTAGAGTTAATTGTAGAGATTGAAGCTAATTACGATATAGAAATACCTATGAATGAGGTTGTAATAGAAAATTTCGAGACGGTTGATTTAATCGTAAAATATATTGAAAGTAAAATACCTTGAAAGTAAAACACGTTGAGAACTTTTTTTAAACAGCAAATTTTCCCTTTAGCAATAGCTTTGTTTTTGTGTGCTTTAATGGTGGAAATTCTTACTGTATATAAACTTTTTACCGTAAACCAACCTCCTCTTATGGTAAGCGGGAAAAAGGCTTCTTTTAAAGGGTGCGATTTTAATTTTGATGCTGGAAAAGATGCCGAGTTGAATCTTGTTGGTTCACTTTCAGATAAAACAGGTGTTACAATTTTTGGGTCCTCCGAATTAAGTAATGAAACCGCATATATTCCATATAATTTTTTAGCGGATACTTTGGGCATTAGAGTAAATGCGTTTGGACATGCTTTTCATCAATCCTATGCGATATATGCTGAGTGTTTGGCTATGAGGGAAAATCTTAATAATGCTAAGATTTGTATCATTCTAAGTCCTAGTTGGTTTGAAACTTCGGGAACAAATATTGAAGCTTTTTTAGAATTTGTTAGACCCAATTTTCTGCGAAAAATAATTTGTGATACATCAATTTCAAGGAAAGAAAAAGCGGGAATTGGAGAATATCTCTATATGAATCGCCAATTAATGGAAACATCTAGCACTAACATTAATTATTTAGTGAATTGTTATAAGTTTCAAAATTTACCTATTTTAAATAATTATATCTTTTCGAAGAACCAGGATTTTGGAAACATTAGCTATACATTAATTGAAAATAAAACTTCAAGAAAAATCAAAACCAATGTACATTGGAACAATAGTTTTAAAAAAGTTCAAAATGATTTTCTTCAACATGCAACATCGAACAAAATTTTCGTCGCAGACAGCTATTTTAAGTTGAATTTTAATACAGGTCATAAATCAGGCAGTTATAGTATCATTGGTACAAATAGTCAGGAATTTAAAGATTTTTCTTTGCTGTTGGATTTGCTAGAGAAAAACAATGCAGATGTTTCTATCGTAATTCAAAATTTAAATCCTTACCATTATGCGCATTTGGATCGCTTTAATCCGACACTTAACAAAATAATATCGCTTTTAAACGAGAAAAATGTCCCGTTTTTGAATATGTTTACTCCTAATAAGAAGGAGTATATTCCAGGAACTTTAAATGATGTAATGCACACCGGAGATTTAGGGTGGTTGAAAATAAATAAATTCATTGTGGATACGTATTATGCTGAAAAATAAAATAGTGAATAATATCTTGATTTATTCTGCATTATT
>JBIKZR010000035.1:0-9850 GCA_044354635.1 Crocinitomicaceae bacterium
CCAATGGTTTGGCCTCTGTATCGAAGAAATTCCAGTAAGTTTTCAAAGCACTTCCATGTCGGGGCAGTTTAGCTACGCGATGATGATGAGTATTATGGGGGGAATTGTACTTTCCTTTCCTTTCATTTTTTACCAAATTTGGGGATTTATAAAGCCTGGACTAAAACAAAACGAAAAATCTGTTGTCTCCGGATTGGTATTCTACGTGAGTATCTTATTCTTTTTGGGTATTCTTTTCGGCTATTTCATTGTTGCTCCGTTGTGTGTGCAATTCTTTGGTTCCTATCAAATTTCAAGGGATATTGAAAATATATTTACAGTGAGCTCCTATTTAAGTACTATTCTTTCAACTGTTTTTTATTCTGGACTTTTATTCCTTCTTCCTGTTGTTTCCTACATTTTTACGCGTTTGGGTGTTTTATCTTCCTCCTTTTTTAGGAAATACCGAAAACATGCAATCGTAGGTATATTAATTCTTGCTGCATTAATTACTCCGCCCGATTTGATCTCACAAGTAATTGTTGCAATTCCAATCATACTGCTATATGAAATTGGAATTATTGTATCTGTGCGCGTGGAGAAAAACAGAGAAAAAGAAAAAAATTAAATCTTTTTAACCGAACTTCCTTAATTTAGTTGTTTTAACTTGCGAATGAGAAACTTTCTAACCCTTGTATTTTTTTTGATTCCAATAATTGGATTTAGCCAACAAACAAAAATATTTGGAACAGTTAAAGATGGTTTTTCTGGCGAACCAATGCCTTTTGTAAAAGTTCGGTTTTTGGATTCGAAAATTGGAACACTCACAGATTCATTGGGTAGATTTCTACTGGAAACCTATTATGCTACCGATTCCGTTCAGTTTTCCTATACCGGTTATTTAACTATTACAAAAAAAGTTCTAAAAGATAAAGAACAAGAATTCACGATCGTATTACCAACAATGGTAGCCGAATTTGCAGAAGTTACAGTGCGTCCTCCGGATGAATTTCCGTCTACACGACTTCATAAAAAAGTCATTGCACATAAAGACATTAACAACAAAGAGAAATTATATTCCTACGAATATGAATTGTACAATAAAATTCAACTTGACTTAAATAATATAGGAGAAAAATTCACTGAAAGAGATATTGTTAAACGACTCGATCTTGTAATGAATTACTTGGATTCCACCGATAATGGCAAAAATTATTTGCCAGTCATTTTGAGTGAATCACTTTCAGATTTTTATTTCACAAATAATCCAAAAAAGAAACTAGAAGTTGTAAAGGCAACACGGATTACTGGTATTGAAAATTTACAACTGAACCAGTTTATGGGTGATATGTATTTGGAAATCAATATTTATGACAATAATATAAACATGTTTAATAGGGCGTTTATCAGCCCGATTTCAGATAATGCACGCAGTTTCTATAAGTTTTACCTAGAAGATTCTACCTTTATTGGCAACCAATGGTGTTACCTGCTTCGATTCACTCCAAAGCGAACGGGTGATATGACTTTTCAAGGTGAAATGTGGATTCATGATACAACTTATGCCGTAAAACAAATTAGCGCCAGCATTTCTCCGTGGGCAAATATAAATTACGTTCAGGACCTTTATTTTGAGCATCACTTTGATCAAGTTGAAAAAGAAATTTGGATGCTAACGAAAGAAAAAATGATTGTCGATGTGAAAATCACTAAAAACACTGAAGTGTATGGTTTTTATGGTAGAAAACTAGCATCGCGAAAAGATTTTGTTATCAATACAAAACGGGAGGATGCTTTTTATAAAACAAACAATACAGTTGAACTGGCGGATAGTGCAAAAACAAGAGATGAAGCCTATTGGATTGCGCACCGACACGAAACACTAAGCGAACAAGAGCAGGGAATCGATAATATGATTGACTCTCTGAACGATATGACTTTTTTCAAAATGCTAAAGAATCTCTCCTATTTTGCGGCAACAGGATATTATCCTATTGGAAAAATTGAAATTGGGAATGCTTTTAGTTTAATGAGTTTTAATCCAGTGGAAAATTTTCGCACTGCACTTGCATTAAGAACGTCTAATAAATTCTCGCGAAGAATTGAGTTCAGTGGAAGAGTTGCTTATGGATTTGGGGATGAGCGGTTCAAATATGGTGGTTCCATTCGCTATAATATTACGCCTAAAAAACGTGGAATGCTCACTGGGTTTTACAATTACGATATCGAACAAATAGGTCAATCGCCAACTGCAGCGAGTGTTGGATCAACTTTTGGAACGCTCTTTCGAACTGGCCCGTTGGATAAATTAACATTTGTGAAAAAAGCTGGAATCAGCCTAGAAAAGGATGTGAAAAAGGATCTTGTTCTTTTTGGTGGATTTGAATGGAAAGAATATTCAGCACTTGGTGTTGCAAATTATGTGCGTTTTAACACCAATACCAATACATTTGACACCCTATCTAAAATCAGAACCAGTGAATTTACCGCCCGTATTCGTTGGACAAAAGATGAAGAGTTTCTCTCCGGAGCTTTTGATAGAACTACTTTACGTTCTAAATACCCAATATTTTCTCTACAAGGGATTTTTGGCATAAAAGGCTTATTTGGTAGTAATTATTCCTATCAAAAAATTGAGTTTCAGATGGAACATAATCGTCAAATTGGAATTCTTGGAAGAATTCGATATGGCGCAAATGTAGGATATGTATTTGGAACGACCGCCTATCCATTCCTTAAAGTACACGAGGGAAACCAAAGTTACTGGTTGCTAACTTCGACCTTTAACAAATTAAATTTCTTTGAATTTATTTCAGATAAATATGTCGGCGGATTTGTAGAAAATCATTGGGAAGGCTTACTTTTTGATCGAATTCCATTAATTAAAAAATTACAATGGCGTTTAGTTACAACGGGCAGAATAACCTATGGTTCCATCTCTTCAAGACATTCAAATGAAATGATTCTTCCTCAGTTTACAAAACAATTCGGAAAGATCCCTTACGCGGAAGTTGCGATTGGAATTGAAAATATTTTTAAAGTTGGAAGGGTTGATTTTGTCTGGCGTTTAACGCATTTGGATCCTGGAATGAGTCCATTCGGAATTCGCGCTAGATGGGCGATTAATTTTTAACTTTGCTTTCTATTATTAAGGAAAAACCGTGAAATTATATACTGAAAATATCAAAAAATCCTATAAAGGCAGAGATGTTGTTCAAGGTGTTTCGATTGAAGTAAACCAAGGAGAAATTGTAGGTTTATTAGGTCCAAACGGTGCAGGAAAAACCACCTCTTTTTATATGATTGTAGGTTTAGTTCAGCCAGATAGTGGAAAAGTATTTCTCGATGATAGAGACATTACCAGTTTCCCAATGTATAAGCGGGCGCAAATGGGAATTGGGTATTTACCGCAGGAAGTGTCGGTTTTCCGAAAATTAAGTGTTGAAGATAACATTTTGGCAATATTGGAAATGACTGATCTTTCGAAGGTAGAAAGGCATGAAAAATTGGAGCAATTATTAGAAGAATTTAGTTTGACACACGTTCGTAAAAATTTAGGAAACCGACTTTCTGGAGGGGAAAAACGTAGAACTGAAATTGCACGAGCATTGGCGACAAATCCTAAATTTGTGTTACTTGATGAACCCTTTGCAGGAGTAGATCCTATTGCCGTTGAAGATATTCAAAGCATCGTTTCTGAATTACGCAAAAGAAATATCGGTATTTTAATTACAGACCATAATGTCCAAGAAACACTTTCCATAACAGATCGTGCCTATCTTTTATTTGAAGGTAGTATTTTGAAGTCAGGAACAGCCGAAGAACTTGCTGCAGACGAGCAAGTTAGACGTGTTTATTTAGGGCAAAACTTTGTATTGAGGAAAAAATAAGCTTACATTATTTAACTTACTATTTTTATCGTGATTTACAAGACGTAACTATTTTATGAAAACACTACAAACAATGAAACTTATCCAACTAGAACAACTGGTTCAGCATCTTCCAAAAGATCACTCTAACAGTGAAATATTCAATTGATATTTCACAATTTAAGGATTGTCAGGAAGAGGTTTTAATGAGAATTACACTTTAGCCCCAGCTTTTCCAGAGAATTAAGTTGTATGTTACGATTTTACTTATCTCTATAAACAAAAAAGATTTAAGCACTTCTTTAGATTTTTTTGAAGCTTTTGGTAGTGTATTAAGAAAACAAAAAAAGGTCATCAATCGATGACCTTGATTTTTTTAGGGAATTCAATTATTTAGATGCCAAATCTGTATGGTCTAAAGTTTCTATGCTTCCGTAAGCTTCACAGCTTCCTTTTGATGTTTTACACGCTGTCATAGCTAAAGCCACAAACATCCCTACAAGTGTCAAGGTCAATAATTTCTTCATTGTTGTTTGTTTTAAAATAAATGGTTTTTCTGTTATTGCCAAAAATACAATTTTTTATTTTCTATACTCAAAAAATATTATTCACAATTGAGTATTAATCATTTGAAACAATTTATTTCAAACTACGTTTTACTATTTATGCGCTTTATTCTGGTTATTTTTACCGTATTAATTTCATTTGGTTTACACAGCCAAAAAACATTTTCTATTTCCTTTACAACGGAAAATATCAAAAAAGTTAAAGAAAATTACACAAAAGAATTTAAAGATAGCATTTCTGCCATTCGATACATCAAAGAAATGCAAACTTTTGCAGTAAAAAAAGGTTATTTACTGGCTTCAGTTGATTCCATTAGTGTTAAAAACAAAACTATTACTGTCGCTTTTTTCGTTGGAGAAAAATTCAATTCTGTAAAATTGGAAATAGATGCTGAAGACCTTCCGTTTTTAAAAAGAAATTCACGATTAAACGAAAAATATATTGCTTCGATTCCTTTTAATCCAAATGATATAGGCAAAATTATGCGTTCCATACACGACGCAACGACTTCTAATGGCTACCCCTTTTCCAAAGTTTATCTCGAGAAAATAAATTTTAAAGAAACGGATTTGTTGGCAAAGTTAGTTATTGAAAAAGGACAACTTTTGCGTTTCAATAAAATAAACATAAAAGGCGATTCTTCTATTTCCAAATTATTCATTTCTAGCTTGTTGGATATTCGAGAAGGACAATTTTTCGATGATTCTAAATTAAGGACTATTACTAAAAAAATAAGTCAGCTAAGTTTTATCAAAGAAATTAAACCGCATGAATTGCTCTTCACGAAAGAAGGTGTTGAATTATTTCTCTACCTGCAATCCAATCCAATTAGTTCCGTCAATGGCGCTGTTGGCTTACAACCAAATCCTATAACAAATCGTGTCGGGTTGACTGGGGAACTGAATTTAAAATTATTGAATGTTTTGCATCGTGGAGAATCCATGAATTTAAGTTGGCGTAGTATTCAAGAAAAGACGCAAGTGTTAAATAGTAAAATTAATTACCCTTTCCTCTTTAAATCGCCATTCGGGATTGATTTCCATTTCCAATTATACAAAAGGGACACCTCTTTTCTTGAACTGAAGTCCACCCTAGGCGTACAATATTTTTTAAAAGGCGGTAATTTTATAAAAGTATTCTACCAGAATAATTCATCCAGTCTTTTGAGTGGCGGAAAAAATAATCCCGTTTTTTCTAATCTTTCTTCGTGGCGGACCAATGCGTATGGAATATCTGCACTAAAAAGGCAAGTAGATTACCTGCCAAATCCTTCCAAAGGGATGATTTTACAACTTGAAATTGCCATTGGAACTCGAAAATCTCAAGTTTCCGATACAATAAGTGCTACAAAATCTACAACCTATCGTTCGTTTTTACAAATTGAATGGTTTATTCCGATAACTGCTCGGCATATTTTGCGACTCGGAAATACTTCAGAATTTTATTATGCGCCAGCATTTTATCAAAATGAAGTGTATCGATTTGGTGGGCAGTCGAGTATGCGTGGTTTTAACGAAGAAGAATTATATGGAACATACCGAAGCGTATTTACCTTAGAATACAGGTATTTGTTAGATAAAAACTCCCATCTTTTTGCGTTTTTTGATCAAGGTTTATACGAAAACAACGCTGTAAAATATTACAAGGACAGACCTTTTGGATTTGGAGCAGGATTCTCGTTTGGAACTAATATTGGAATTTTTTCCATTTCATATGCCTTGGGAAAGCAATTTGATGACGCGATTAAATTCAGTAGCGGTAAAGTTCATTTCGGATACATTGCCTACTTCTAAGAAGTAAAAAGAACTTATTTTCTAATCAATTGCATGGAAGCTCGAATCTCCTTCATAAAATTTGAAGCATACACGAAGCTTAGAATTTCAGGGTTTTCCGTTGTAATAATTGACTTCCGATCTCCCTTCCACCAGTTTTTTCCTTGGTGAATAAATAAAATAGTATCTGCAATTTCTATCACACTATTCATGTCGTGGGTAATTACAACCGTTGTAATATTGTATTCGTAGGTGATTTCACGAATCAAATTATCAATTACAATAGAAGTTTTGGGATCTAAACCTGAATTTGGTTCGTCACAAAACAAATACTTTGGATTCATGGAAATGGCTCTTGCAATTCCAATTCGTTTTTGCATTCCACCGCTGCATTCTGAAGGTAATAATTTATTTTTATTGGTTAAATTAACTCGGTCCAAACAGAAATCAGCTCTCATCTGCATTTCTTTTTTTGTCATATTGGTAAACATGGTAAGGGGGAACATGACATTTTCCTCAACAGTCATAGAATCAAAAAGTGCAGACCCTTGAAAAAGCATGCCAATTTCTTTGCGAATTTCTTTTCGATCTAAACGATTCATAGCCGAAAAATCTCGTCCATCATACAATATTTGACCAGAATCAACTTCGTGCAGACCAACAATAGATTTAGCTAAAACAGATTTCCCTGATCCAGATTGCCCAATAATCATGTTCACTTTCCCTTGCTCAAATTTGGTGTTTATGTCGAACAATATTTGGTTGGGGCCAAACGATTTATTTACGTTTACTATTTCAATCATAAAAGCATCAATTGCGTTAAGATAAAATTTGCAATTAAAATAGAGATACTGCTACTTACCACCGCCTGCGTTGAAGATCTACCAACATCCAACGAACCACCTTTGGTATAATAACCATAAAACGAAGCAATGGAAACAATTAGAAAGCCGAAAACTACCGTTTTAGTGAGGGCATAAACTACATTTGAAACTTCGAAAAAGTAGCGGATTCCTAAAACATACGTTTCAGTTGTCAATAAACCGGTTAAAGTTAGCGATAACCATCCACCTATCAAACTCAGTCCCATGGAGAAAATCACCAGTATTGGAAAGAAGAAAATTGCAGCGACTACTTTTGGTAATACCAAATAAGTCAAAGAATTGACTCCCATAATTTCAAGTGCATCAATTTGTTCTGTTACGCGCATCGTTCCAATTTCCGAGGCAACATTCGAGCCTACCTTTCCTGCTAAAATGAGGGAAATTATAGTTGGTGAAAATTCAAGAATCGTACTCGATTGGGTGATAAAACCAACTGTATAATCTGGCAGAAGTGGACTGCTAATATTGGAAGCAGTTTGCAAAGCAATAACAGCTCCCATAAAGGTGGACATCAACGCAACAATTGGAATAGAATTGATTCCAATTACTTCTATTTCATTGAATACGCGTTTGCGGAATAATTTAAATTTCTCAGGACGAGAAAAAACTACGCGCATCATCAATAAATACTTCCCTATATTTGAAATAACCTTCATGAAGTGCTAAGTTAATTGTTATTTCTTTCATTCACATTTCAAAGCTGAAAACTTTCTACACATTACATGTTGATTTCCTTTAAATTTGGGATGTGAAGAAACAGAGTCTAAAAAAACGTGACCACGTTACGGAAGCCTTTAAGAAATATATTCCCGAGACATTCATTGATGTTGTGGTAGATTTGTTTGTTCAATCGTCTGTGCGATTTAAAATTGTCAATGGAAGAAAAACAAAATTGGGCGATTTTAGAGCCGGTTTAGCTGGAGAAAAACACCAGATAACCGTCAATGGAGATTTGAATCCTTATGCGTTTTTAATCACAACCTTGCATGAATTCGCCCATTTAAACACCTATAATTCGTATAAAAATAGCGTTAATCCGCATGGCGATGAATGGAAAAATGCATTCAGACAATTACTACTTCCAATTATTGAAAGTGGCAATCTGCCAGAAGATATTCAGCGAGCACTTATCCAATCGCTGGTGCAAACCAAAGCATCTTCCTGCTCCGACCATCAGTTATCACGTGTTTTGCACACCTACGATAAACCAATAGAAGGAATTGAAATACTTGAACGATTGCCAAAAAATTCTACCTTTGCTTTAGATGGAAGGCATTTTGTGAAAGGTGATTTACGGAGAAAACGATTTATCTGTCAAGAAGTAAAGACCAATAAATCGTATTTGGTAAATGCGCTGGCAAAAGTATATCCATTGGAAAAAAACTAACTTAAAAAATGAAAGATAATTATTGTATTATAATGGCAGGTGGCGTTGGTAGCAGATTTTGGCCAATGTCGACACCGCAAAAACCGAAACAGTTTTTAGACGTTTTAGGCATTGGGAAATCACTTATTCAAATGACGTATGATCGTTTGTTATTGATTGCTCCGAAAGAAAATATTTATATTCTCACTAACACATATTATGCGGAACTTGTTAAGGAACAGCTTCCAGATCTTACGTATGATCAAATATTAACCGAGCCAAAACGGAAAAACACAGCGCCCTGTATTGCTTATGCTGCGGCAAAAATAATGGCTTTAAATCCAAATGCAACAATGGTGATTTCACCGGCGGATCATTTAATTGTAAAAGAGTTTCGCTTCACTGAAATTGTAAAAACAGCAATCGAACAAGCAAATAATTCGGAGCGCATTGTAACACTAGGAATTCAACCCACTCGACCGGATACGGGTTACGGCTACATTGAATTTTCAGCGGACAATAAAATAAAAGCAGGAGAAGTAACTGAAATTATTCAATTTCGAGAAAAACCAAATCTTGCGACTGCAGAAACGTTTGTTGCGAGCGGTAATTTTTACTGGAATTCCGGTATATTTGTTTGGAAAGCGAAAACAATTCTAGACGCTTTACAGTCCTTCCAGCCAACTTTGCATGCCCTATTCGCTAAAGATTTAAGCCAATACAATACACCATCAGAACAAACTAAGGTAGATAACTGCTTCGAAGAATGTGAAGATATTTCCATCGATTTTGCAGTAATGGAACATGCTAAAAATGTGGATGTTGTGCTAGCTGATTTTGATTGGAGTGATCTTGGAACTTGGGGAAGTTTAAATACTCACCTGAAAAAGGATTCCAATAATAATGCAGTTATTGGAGAACATACGCATTTATTTAATTCTTCCAATTGTATCGTAAATGTGCCGGATAACAAATTAGTATTACTGGATGGACTTAAGGATTATATTGTTGTAGAATCCGAAAGCATGTTAATGGTTCTGAAAAGTGAGAACGAGCAAGAACTGAAAAATTATTTAAAACAAGTAGAAGCAAAAAGCCCAG
This sequence comes from Crocinitomicaceae bacterium, assembly GCA_044354635.1. Taxonomy (GTDB): domain Bacteria; phylum Bacteroidota; class Bacteroidia; order Flavobacteriales_D; family Crocinitomicaceae; genus M0103. The sequence goes on from JBIKZR010000035.1 coordinate 9,539, forward strand.
ATTTCTTTAAGTAAGAAAAAGCCAGTTCATACGAACTGGCTTTTTTTTTGAGAAAACTTTCTGTTTATTTTTTTCCTGTTTTAATTTCTGTTGCTTCCCATTGGCGGTAAAGATCAAAGTAGCCTTTTGTTTCCATGACAACTACACCACCCAAGGTATCGCCATATTTTGCTGGTAAACCACCGGTGTAAACCATCACTCTGCCAATTGCGCAACTTGGAACCGTGCTAACTTCATTGCTTTTCATGCCATCCATCATGTAAACCATATCCCCTTTTCGTGCACCTCGGAACATCAATTCGCCATCTTCCG
>JBIKZR010000036.1:0-9847 GCA_044354635.1 Crocinitomicaceae bacterium
AAGAGAGGTGGGCAAGCAAACGATTGTGAGAGAAATTTTAGATTCTGTTGGCTTCCCTTTTTTAGAATTACACGCCCAAAAAAGCGCTACAAAAAAGAGTTTTGAGACGGTAAATGAATCCATTTTAAAATCTATTTTTGGTGCTCATCGGTACGTCGTTATTCACGAAGCTCAATACATTGAAAAGTTACAAGAAATCATTGAAGAAATTCTTTCAGGAGAATGGAATGTGACATTGATTTTAACCTGTTCATACGAACCGATGATTGATGAATTGTTGCGCGAAGTTCTTCAAATGCAAGGATTGGAAGTGCAATTAATGCCTCCTTCATTCTATGAATTAGCACAACATCATGGATTACCCGTCGAAGAAGGGTTATTAGAACAACGATTGATTTATGGTAATTACCCTTCCGTTGTTACCGATTTAAGTACTGCAGAAACGAAACTAAAAGAGCTAGTTGATCAAGTAATATTCACTCATTTAGGTGTTTCAGACAGAATCAACAAAGGGAAGAAATTAATGCATATGCTACAAATTATTGCGTTTGAAATCGGCGACGCTGTTTCGTACAATGATATTGGAGATAGATGTGGTTTAGACAATGAAACCGTAGAGCGTTACGTTGATCTTTTGGTGAAATCTTTTGTATTGATTAAACTTCCTTCTTATTTTAATAATCACCGCTATGAATTAAAGAAAAGTCACACGATTTATTTTGTAGATAATGGTATCAGAAATGTATTAATTAATAATTTCAATCCTATGTCATTGAGAAATGATTGGGATCAAATCTGGAGAAATTGGTTGATTTCAGAGCGAATTAAGTGGAATAAATTGAATGGAAAAGACATTGAATATTACTTCTGGAAAACGCACACAAAACAAATTATGGACTACCTAGAAGTAGAAAATGGAAAAGTTAGTGCGTACAAAACATCCTGGGAAAAACGAAAGAAAATGAAGTTTCCTGCAAGTTTTGGAGAAGCCTATCCTTTTGCGAAATCGCATGCGCTGAATAGGTCGACATACTGGGGGTTTTTAACGAAGAAGTGAACTAGGTGTTAGGAATTGGGTGTTGGGTTTTGGGGCGGTTTAGATAAAAAATTATATAAAAATGGAAACTACTAAAGAATTTATATTTGAAAGAGAGGTGAATGCAACGGTTGGGTTGTTATTTGACGTTTGGACAAAAGCAGAACACTTAGAAAAATGGTTTGGGCCGGCTGGTTTTCAAATTATCGCTCCTAAATTAGAATTAGTCTCTGGAGGAACATTTCATTATTGTATGAAAGCACTGACAGGTGATAAAATGTGGGGGAAATTTGTTTACCAAGAAATTATTCCAAACGAAAAACTACAATTTGTTACTTCTTTTTCAAATGCAGAAGAAGGATTTACCCGTCATCCTATGAGTGAAACTTGGCCAATTGAAGTGTTAAGTACCGTTTATTTTCAGGAAGTAAATGGAAAAACAATTTTAAGAATGACCGCTTCACCAATCAACGCAACAGATGAAGAGTGTCTAACATTTGAATCGAGTTATGACCTAATGACAATGGGCTGGAGTGGAACGTTTACACAATTAGAAACCTATCTTGTTTCGATTCAAAAAATCTAAAAACAGCATTATTTCGGAATTAAATCCAATAATATTATGTTTATTTTGGATTCAAATCCAATAATATTATATTTATTTTGGATTTGACAGGAAAAATCTTTATTTTTGGAAAAGTATAATTTGAAAAACATGATAGAAAGAGAGATAGAAAAACAAATTGAAAATCGTTTATTTAAAGGTAAAGCTATTTTAGTTTTCGGTCCTCGCCAAGTTGGAAAGACAACATCTATTCATTCTATACTTGAAAAAAGCACGAAAGCATGTCTCTTCTTAAATGGAGATGAAGCAGATGTTAGAGAGTCATTAGAAAACACAACTTCAACCAATCTGTCATTACTATTTGGGGAGAATAAAATTATATTTATTGATGAAGCTCAGCGAATTAATGGTATCGGTATCACTTTAAAATTAATAACAGACGTATTAAAAGACGTACAAGTAATCGCAACAGGTTCCTCCGCTTTTGATTTAGCGAATGAAACACAAGAACCATTAACAGGAAGAAAATATGAATTTCAAATGTTCCCGATTTCATTCCAAGAGATGGTAAAAAATAATGGGATATTAGAGGAGAAAAGGCTGTTAGAACAACGCATGATTTACGGTTATTATCCAGAAATTGTTGTAAAACCAAACGATGCGGTAGAAAATTTGAAATTGCTTTCAAATAGTTATTTATACAAAGATTTACTTAATTTAGAACAAATAAAAAAACCAGCTCTATTAGGTAAAATTTTAAAAGCTTTAGCTCTTCAAGTTGGCAGCGAAGTGTCTTATAATGAAATTAGTCGATTAGTCAATGGTGATTTTCATACGGTAGAAAAATACATTGATTTACTCGAAAAAGCTTTTGTTATTTTTACACTGCCTGCCTACAGTAGAAATGTAAGAAATGAAATTAAAAAAGGACGTAAAATATATTTTTATGACAATGGGGTTCGAAATGCAATTATCAATAATTTCAGCCCGTTAAGTTCACGATCGGATACAGGTGCTTTATGGGAAAATTTCCTAATCAGTGAACGAATGAAATATTTAAATTCTAATCAATTAGAAGCTTGGAAATATTTTTGGAGAACTACGGCCCAACAAGAAATTGATTATTTGGAAGAATTAAATGGTAAAATGACCGCCTACGAATTTAAATGGAACCCAAATAAAACAATCAAATTCCCTAAAACATTTACAAATGCCTATCCCGAAGCAGAAGTGAAATTAATTACTCCAAAAAACTTCGAAGAATTTGTACTAGGGAAACCAAAAAAATAAATATATGATTTTTCAAACAAAACGTCTGATAGTAAGGTCATTCAAGACAACAGATTTAGATTTACTTTTTGAAATGATGCGAAATAAAATTGTCATGGATGCTCTTCCCCGTTCTGTAAAAACAAAAAGTGAAACCGAAATAACCTTGGAACAATTTATTCAACATGAGAAAACTACTTCAACTAAATGGTGGTGCATAACTACCTTTAAAGATGATGATTTTATAGGACTTTGTGGATTTAAGAGAAATGATAAAAATGAAGAGGAAATAGGATATTGTTTTAATGAACAATATTGGGGTTATGGGTATGGCACAGAAATAGCCAAAGGACTTTTAGATTATGGATTTAATCATCTAAATTTTACAAAAATTACCGCAGATGTTACAAAGAGTAATTTAAAATCAGTAAAAATCTTAGAGAAGTTTATGAAGCTCGAAAAAGAGTTTTATAATGATTTTGATCAATGTATGGATTGTCGTTATTTTTTGGAGAAAGACTTCTGTAAAACTCAATGAACATTTACTTCCTAACATTCTTTGATTGATTATCTCCAAATTATACCTTTTCCTGTTGATATATCTAAACTATTTGACTAAATTAGATAGGAAACGAGAAAAATGATGAAGAAAAAAGAACAGAAAATTACTGTAAAAGGAATTATAATAACGACCAATATTGTTGATAATGAAGATTATATATCTTTGACCGATATTGCAAGAATTAAAAACCCTGTTGAGCCGAAAGATGTAGTTAAAAATTGGTTAAGATCTAAATCAACAATCGAATATATAGGATTATGGGAAACCCTTTACAATTCAAACTTTAAAGGGGTCGAATTCGACTCCTTACTAAAAGAAGCAGGTTCAAATTCATTTACTTTATCACCAACTAAATGGATTGATAGTACAAATTCAATCGGAATAGTTTCTAAACAAGGTAAAAATGGAGGAACATTTGCCCATATAGATATAGCATTAGAGTTTGCTTCTTGGGTTAGTTCAGAATTCAAACTCTATTTTATTAAAGAGTTTAAACGATTAAAAATTAAAGAAAACAATAAAGAAAAATTAGATTGGAATTTACAACGAACCATCTCGAAAATCAATTATAAAATCCACACCGATGCGATTAAAGAAAACTTAATACCAAATGAAATTTCAAAAACCCAAGCATCTTTTGTATATGCAAGTGAAGCGGATATTTTAAATGTTGCCATTTTTGGAAAAACTGCTAAAGAATGGAAAGAAGAAGCGCTTGAAAATTTAGGGAATATAAGAGACGAAGCAACGATAGAACAGTTAGTTGTTCTGTCTAATCTGGAAAGTATCAATTCCTTGTTAATTCAGCAAAATTTGCCACAAAATGAACGAATTATTCAATTGAACAAAGTAGCAATTTCTCAAATGATTTCTTTGGTTCGGAATAGGAATGTTCAACAGTTGAAATGAAATTCAAATAGATCCCACCATATAGAATAGGGTTTAAACTTTCCTATATGAATAAACCTTTGTCCTGATTTTGAAATTATGCAACGGTGAGTTGCACTAATTCCATAGAAATAAATTTTAATTCAAATGTTTATGTTTAAATTTGGATATAATTCAAAACAAGGTAACACCAACAATGAAATTCACTGACCAAATAGCACATTACATAAAAGAAAATGATTTAAACTTAAGTCATTTAACAATTGTTCTACCTTCTGAACGTGCGAAAAAATATATTTCTGCTTCCTTGTTTAAGGCTTTTCAAAAACCTTTATTAGCGCCGAAAATGGTCACGATTGATCGATGGGTCAGAAATCTTTCTCAAAAAACAGTCATTGATAAAACGAGGGTTTTACTTCGTTTATTTGAAATTCAATTAAAAGAAGCCAAAACAATTGAAGACCATTCTTTTGATGAATTTTTGACGTGGGGAAATATGCTTCTTTCAGATTTTGATGAATTGGATCGCTATTTATTGAACTCCAAAGAATTGTTTAGCAATTTGGCGGACATAAAAGAAATAGAAAATTGGAGTTTCGGAAATGAAAATTTGACAGATAGTCAAAAGCGGTTTATGGAGTTTTGGGACCGCCTGCCTTCCTATTACGAGAATTTGAATGCTGTTTTAGATAAAGAAGGTGTTTGTTACATGGGAAAAGCGTATCGCTATGTTTCCGAAAATTTGGAGGTGCTTTTTAAAAACGATAAAGACGCCATTTTCTTATTTGCTGGATTTAATGCGCTTTCTCCTGCGGAAATTTCTATCATGAAACAGCTTCATCAAATGGGAAGAGGACACATTTTGATTAACGCTGATAGTTTTTATTTAGATTCAGAAAGTCATGAGGCTGGCCGATTCTTAAGAGATTTAAAAAAATCGTTAGGGGTAAGAGAAATGCCGTTTGTTGAAGACAATTTATTGCACGATACCAAGGAGATTGAAATTATTGAATGCGCCCAAACAGCTGGTCAAGCAAAAGTTGCTGGTACGATATTGGAAGAAATGTCGGAGACAGAAATAGCTAATTCGTTGATTTTATTGGCCGACGAAAGTTTAATTGTTCCCTTATTAAAAAATCTTCCTAAAAAAATTGGGAAGGCAAATATTACATTGGGATTACCCTTGAGAAACACTTCTCTTCGAACATGGGTGGAAATTTTATTCGGAATCCAGGAAAATAAAATGCGCTTTAAATCAGCGGGTGTTTATTTTAATGATTTACAAAAATTATGGAATCATCCTTTTGTTTCGGCGATTCTTCCAAAAGTCGAAAAAGAACGAATTATTACAATTGAACACGAAATTATTAAAAAGAATAGCATTTTCTTGTCGTTAGATAAAATTGAAATCGGGCCGGTTGGAAATAAATTAATGCAATTAGTTTACACACCTTGGAAAGAAAATTGGCACGAAGGTCTGGTGTCAATTCGGAACTTAAGCAACGAAATTTTTAAAAACCTAAAAGAGGAATTTGCTTTTGAAAAAGCGGTTCTTCAAGGGTTTGATAATGCATTAATTGACTTTGGGAATATTGTTTCGGAAGGAATTCCTACAATGAGTTTACGAAGTTTCAAAACATTATTTAATCAACATTGGAATTTAAAAAGTATAGCTTATCATGGAAATCCTTTAGATGGATTACAAATAATGGGGCTTTTAGAAACGCGACTTTTAGATTTTGAAAGAATTATTTGTTTGGGCATGAATGAGGGCTCAATGCCTCCTACTAATCCTATTCAAACCATGATTCCGATGGATTTAAGGAGTTATTTTAATCTTCCAACACCGAGAGAAAAACAAGGGCTATTCGCTCATCATTTTTACAGATTATTGCATTCTTGCACGAAAATGCACGTAACGTATACAAGTGCCCAGGAAAAAGTGGGCAGTAATGAGGCGAGTCGTTATTTATTGCAATTAGAACTGGAATTAAGTCGATTGAATACAAATATAAAATTGACAAAAAGATTTTATACCATTCCGCATGCAGACACGAAGTTTAGTTCACAGTCTATTGCAAAAACACCTGAAATTTTATCCCGAATGGATGACATTTTCGCAAAATCAACCTCGGCGTCCATGTTGAAGAAATATGCTGCTTGTCCTCTTGATTTCTATTACCAATATGTGATGGAATTTGGAGAAGAACAAAAAGTAGAGGAAGAAGTAGAAAATAACACATTCGGTACATTTATTCACAACGCGCTTGAAACAATGTATACTCCTTTTGCGCGATTTAATAAAGAGGGAGAAAAAGTGATTCCAGCTCCTCCCGCAATTACTTCGTATGATATCGATTCTATGTTGAAAAATTACGAATACCAGATTAACAAGGAGTTTGCCGCACATTTCAACGACGATAAAGAAGCTTTTTCAAAAGGAAAAAATCTATTGAGTTATAAAATGGCCTTAGAATTAACGCAACGTTTCTTGAAAAAAGAAAAAGAATTTCTAATCGAACAAACTGAACCTGTTTTTATTGAAAGTTTAGAAAGGGAATTAAGAGCAGAGTTAATCGTGGATGTATTTGGAGAAAAAAAGAAAATTAATTTAAAAGGCTTCGTTGATCGGATAGATTCAATCGGCGGAAAATGTAGAATAATAGATTATAAATCTGGAAAAGTAACGCAAAGCGACACCGAAACAAATAAGAAAGTGGATTTAGATGTTTTAGTGAAAAATTGTTTAGAAAAAAAGCATGTACTGCAACTGATTTTATATTGTTATTTATTTAAATCGAACTATCATGAAATGCCTCGCGAAGCAAGTATTATATCTTTTATAAATATGAATGATGGGGTTTTTAAATTGGAAACCGCCAATTATTCTTTGGAAGAGGTGGTCGATTTATTTCCTGAAATTTTAAAACAAATTTTAGAAAAAATGTACGATCCTGAAGTTCGTTTTGAACACAACGATACATCTTTTGTTTCTTTTTGTTCTTACTGTTGATGTCTGTGTTTGCACTGTTATTCATCTTTGATCAAATTCTATTGTAAACGTGGTTCCTTCACCTAGTTCGCTCGTAAAATCAATTGTACCGCCTATTAATTCTACATATTTTTTAACAATTGTTAGCCCTAATCCTGTTCCTTGAATGTCTTTTGCGTTGCCGGCCCTAAAAGCTTGACTAAATACTTTTTGATGTTCTTCCTTTGGAATTCCTATGCCCTTATCTTTTATACTAATAGAACCTTTATTATCAATAATCGATGAGGCTAATTGAATTTCATTTTCATTGGGAGAATATTTACTCGCATTAGAAAGAAGATTGTACAGAATGTTTCTCAACGTTTTTTCAGATTGTTCAATCACAGAATCTCCCTTGTGACAATAAATTATTTGTTGATTTTTTGCCTGTATCATCCCATCCATTTCTTCAATAATCGTATGGATGAATTCCGGTAAATTAAACTTGCAATAGGTGATTTTTAAGTCTCCTTCTTCCAATTCTCCAAATTTTAAAAAATCATTTAGAATCTCTGTTAAATTTGTTACACAGGAAGAAATTCGATGGATATGTTTTCGTTTTTTTTCTTCTTGCTCTGGCTTATTATAACTTTCAATTAAAGACAAACTTGAAAGTATAGCTGTTAATGGTGAGCGAAATTCATGCGACGCAAAAGATACAAAATGAGATTTCTTTTCATTTATTTCTTTTTCATGTGCGAGAGATTTTGTAAGCTCTTCTATTTGCTGTTTGGTTTTCTTATCTAATTTTTCTTGTAAATGTATTTGGCTCGTAATATCTGATCGAACAGCCATGTATTTATATGGTTTTCCTGCATTATTCAAAAAAGGGATTATTGTCGTTTGCACCCAATAAAAGGTTCCGTCTTTTGCTTTATTTTTTAAATCTCCTCTCCAAATTTTTGCACTGGCGATGGTTGACCATATTTCTTGGATGAAATGTTTTGAATGATGACCAGAGTTCGTAATGCGATGGTCTTGACCTATCAACTCTTCTTTCGTGAATTTTGAAACGTAGCAAAAATTATCATTGACATATTGAATTATTCCTTTTTGATCGGTTATTGTTACAATGCATGATTCATCCAATGCAAATTTGTAGTCAGAAATGTTTTGATCAATCTTTTCTAATTCTAAGGAATTGTGCTCTTCTTTTACTTTATTCATTTCTAGTTTTTTAACGGATGTCCGTCCTGTTTTTTCTACTGAAAAATTTCATAAAACGTCTATTTTACAAAAATTCGTTTGGGAAAATTAGTCCTAGAAAGAACCGTGTGAAATGATAAAAGTCAAGAATAAGTATGATGAATGGGAAATTTAGAGTTTTGAAAAAAATTAAACTATTTTCTTAGTTTATACTACGGAATTCATAACATTGTTTTATCTTAAATATATTTCAATACTCGTCATCGCCTTTATAAGAAAAGCCAACTTTTTAAGTGATTTTTTATCCGATTTTTTCATTTCTGAAAAAGGTTGTACCTTTGTGCAAAATTATAGCGCTTATTTCGAGCGGCAAACGTATTAGATAGATATATTTTTATGAAAAGAGTTGTTGAATTTAGAAAATTATTAGGGACGGAAAGAGGAACTTCATTAAGTGAAATGAAATCGATTTACCGCAATTTCATGAAGGAATTTCACCCAGATAAATTTGTGAATGATGAAGCAGGAAAATTAGCTGCTGAAGAAAAAAGTAAAACAATTATTGAAGCATACCATTTCTTGGTAAGTATCTCTCCTGAGACAGCAAAAAATAATTTGGAAGCATATACAGAAAGTATTTCAAACAATATTATCACCGATTTTCAATTTAAAGGTCAGTTATTAAGATTAGACTTTTCGGATGGTAATAGCTATGAATATTTTGGTGTTTCTAAAGATATTTACACTAAATTATGTCAATCTGATTCTACGGCGCGTTTTGCAAGAAGAAAAATTTGTATGGTTTTTACATACCGTCAAGTAACGCAACAACCAGTAGTAGCTTAATTAAAAGCAGGGTTCGTTTAACCACAGAGTGCGCAGAGTTTAAATCACAGATTAGCTCAGAGTTTTTTGGGTTATGAATGGGGGAAAAATAGAAAAGCGGTTTCAAATCTAGTTTGAAACCGCTTTTTTCATTTTAAAACTCTGTGAAACTCTGAATTTACCCCGTGCACTCTGTGTTTAAATCACACAGCTGCCTCATCACGAATCGCTTTAATTCCTGGTAATTCTATTCCTTCTAAGTATTCCAGCATTGCGCCTCCTCCTGTTGAAACATAGCTCACTTTATCAGCAAGATTAAATAGATTGATCGCTGCCACAGAATCTCCTCCTCCAATTAATGAAAATGCGCCTTTTTCTGTTGCTTTCACAATTGCATCTGCCACTTCTTTTGTTCCCAGTTGAAAACTGCTCATTTCAAAAACACCCATGGGACCATTCCATAAAATTAATTTTGAATTTTCAATAATCGAAGCACAAGCCTTAGCAGACTCTGGACCGATATCT
>JBIKZR010000304.1:0-3212 GCA_044354635.1 Crocinitomicaceae bacterium
AGATTCGTCAATAACATAATTCAATTTTTTACGGTCAGAAACAATTTCAACTGCTTTTTGCACCCGCTCTAAAATTGGTTTGTTTAAATCTTGGCTATACATTTGCATTTCCTGGTTTAAACCTTGCTCACGATCTTGAATATTTTGTTGTTTTTTCATCAACTTTTCTTCCTCAATCTTGATTAACATTGGCGTCATGTTAGGGCGTTCCTTTTCATACTTTGCCAATGCTGCATTAAAATCTGCTTCCATTTCCTTTAATTCATTTACTCCAGCAGTTTCAAAATCTTTCAATTTTTCCATAGCGACTTTTCTTGAAGGCAATGTATCCAGCAATTTCTGCGAATTCACATGTGCAACTTTAGACTGCGCCAAAGCAGTTCCAATACTAAACATTACCGCCAGGGCTACTAATAACTTTTTCATTTTTACGTTGTTTATTTTTATTTTTATTTACCAGTGATTCCCATTTCTTTTAACACGTCATCACTGATGTCTAATTTACTGTCGGCGTAAATTAAATTACTTTGGTTTGCTTTATCGAAGACGAAACTATAATTGCGTTTGGAGGCAACTTTCTGCATCGCTTCATATACTTTATCTTGAATCGGCTTTATTAATTCTTGTCTTTTTTGAAAATAATCCCCGTTTACACCGAACTTCACTTTTTGCATTTGCATTGCCTCGGTTTCTAATTTTTCAATTTCTTCTTTGCGTTTCGCTTTTTCCTCTGTTGGCAATAATACTTCTTCCCGCGCAAAATTATCCTTTTTCATTTTTAAAACTTCGTAGCGCTCTTCAATCTCTTTTGTCCAACGATCGGCCAATTTATCCAATTTATCCTTTGATTCCTTGTATTCCGGGACGCTTCCCAAAATAAAGTCTGAATCGATATATGCATATTTTTGACTAAAGACAAATGCTGTGCCAAAGATAAAAATGAATGTAAATAAAAGCTTTTTCATGTTTTAATTTTGTTGCGGAACGACCAAATTAATCATTTTATTGTGTATCTAAACAATTAAAGGTTACCCAAATTCATTCCAATTGTGAAACTCAACTTTGGAAAATACCCTTTTTGATCAACCGACTGATCGCCTGCAGCGCCAAAATCTCTCGACCAATAGTCCAATTTATCAAAACCTAAGCCGTAATCCAGTCCAAGCATTCCAAACATTGGAAGAAAGACTCTAATACCAACTCCAGCTGAACGTTTCACGTTAAAAGGATTGAATTTATCAATAGTAGGGTAGGTGTTTCCTGCTTCCGCAAAAACCAACGCATAAAAAGTAGCCGAAGGATTCAATGAAATTGGGTATCGTAACTCCACTGTATATTTTGCGATAATTGGATCACCAGAGGAAGAGGAAACGGAATTATCTTCGTACCCACGCAAGGCAATTATTTCGCGTCCACCGAGCTGATTTACACCAGACAAGCCACTTCCCCCAAGTGCAAAACGATCGAAAGGTGTAATTCCTTTGGATTTTGTGAAAGCACCCATTACTGCGATTCCAAATCGTGGCATTAAAACCAGTTTTTTATCCGCAGTTAAAGGTAAAAACCATTCTCCTGTCAATTTAAACTTAAAATACTCCAAGTATTTATAGCGTTCCTGGGCTGTATAATTGGAATAATCTTTTTTATCTTCGAATAGCGAATAAGGAACTGTCGATTTTGCTGTGAATGTTATATTTGACCCGCTATTTGGATAAATTGGCGCACTCACAGAACTTCTTTGCAGCACATATTTCAAAGCAATATCATTCGCATAGCCATTTTGGAAAATTGGGAATCGATTATCATCCGTCACATCATAATACTGGTAACTTAATTCGTAATATGCTGTAAAATAATCATCCGGGAATTTTTTTCTTCTTCCCAAACCAATACCGGTTCCAGTAATTCCAATTCCAGAATAAAGCGGGTTTGACGGTAAATAACCATTTCCGAGGGCTGTATGATTTACCCAATAAGAAAGAGAATTTGGTTTTTTCCCACCAAGCCAAGGTTCTGTGAAGGAAAAATTATAGCCTTGATAAAACCGACCATTTGTCTGCGCCCGAATAGATAAACGTTGGCCATCTCCTCCTGGAAGTGGCGACCAAGCTCCTTTTTTAAAGATGTTTTTGGTGGAGAAATTATTAAATGTTAGGCCTAGCGTTCCAATCACTCGGCCTCGACCAGTTGGTCCTGCCCCACCGTAACCGCCAGATAATTCAATTTGATCCGAAGATTTTTCTTCTACAACATATTCAATATCCACGGTTCCGTCAGCCGGATTAGGAATTGGATTAACCTGAAAACCTTGTTCATTAAAGAACCCTAGTTGCGCCAATTCTCGTTGCGTTCGAATGATATCGTTTCGGTTAAATAAATCGCCTGGTTTTGTCCGAATTTCACGGCGAATAACATGGTCATTCGTCTTTGTATTTCCAGAAATAATAATGCGCTTCACACGAGCCTCTTTTCCTTCGATGATGCGCATTTGGTAATTAATATAATTATCACTGACATTTGTTTCAACTGGAATTACCTGAAAAAACAAGTATCCACGATCCATGTATAGAGATGAAATGTCCCTGTTGTCCTGGCTCATCATTAAACGCTGATCCAACAAGGATTTATTGTACACATCTCCACGTTTGATACCAATTACTGTATCTAGATAGGAAGAACGAAACTTGGTATTACCTATCCAATCGATATTTCCAAAATAATATTTATTCCCTTCGTTTATTTTGATGTTGATCACAAGATTTTTTCCATCAAGTTGGTAAACTGTATCAAAGGAAACATTTGCATCTCTTAAACCAACGGCATTGAATTTTGCCAGCATGGCCAATTTATCTTTTTGATAGGAACTTTCTGTAAATTTTGAACGCTTGAAAAACCGCCAAAGTTTTTTCTCTTTGGTATCCTTCATTGCCATTTTCAGTTTCCAGGTTGGAACACTCGCACTTCCTTCGATATTTATCGCTTTAATTCCAATTCTTTCTCCTTTTGAAATATCAATTAAAAACACTTCTGAATTGTTCATTAGTGTATCTACAACGCGATTTACTTTAACGTTTACGTTAAAATAAGATTTCTCTCGAAAATATCCTTTTATTTTGCTTTCTGTCTGATAAACAAGATTTTCGGTGATTGTTTTTCCAGCATAAAGAGAAATTTCCTCTCTAATTTTATCTGCTTCCCGTTTGTTAACGCCC
>JBIKZR010000305.1:0-3210 GCA_044354635.1 Crocinitomicaceae bacterium
CGACCTACATTTAAACTGCTAAAACATGCATTGCCAGGTCCTTTTACCTTCATTTTAAATGCAACTAACGAGGTGCCAAAACTATTCGACTCCGGTAAAAAAGAAATTGGTATTCGAATCCCAAATAATGAGATTGTTTTGGAAATTGTAAGACAACTTGGAAATCCGCTTGTAACAACTTCTTTGCATAACGATGCGGATACTATTTTGGATTACTACGCAGATCCTTATACCATTTATGAACATTTTGACGAAAGCGTAGATTTAATAATCGATGGTGGATATGGAAATCTAGATGCTTCTACAGTAATCGATTGCACGAGCGGCGCTCCGGTAATTGTGCGGCAAGGAATTGGTGAATTGGACATTTAAAACATTTTTATGGTGCTAATTTTAAATTGTGGAAGTAGTAAAATCGATTTCATTGAAGAAATTGTAGACGGATTTTGTGATTTTAAAACAGTTCCAATTCTAGATTTTAACGACCAGAATTTAGAGAATTACACCGGCGTAATCATCTCAGGTGCTCCATTGTTAATTACAGAGCAAAATATTGCGCCTTTTCTCGAAAAAATAATTTGGGTTAAAAACACCACTATTCCAGTTTTGGGTATTTGTTTCGGTCACCAACTAATTGGCTTGACCTTTGGGGCTTTTGCATCTAGAATGCGCGAAGATCGAGATTGGCAGACCATTGAAGTGTATGAAAATTGTTCGCTTTTCGATAAATTACCGACAGAATTTGAAATGATGGAAGACCATTGCGAAACAATTTCTATTCCTCCAGGATTTCAATTGGTTGCATCTTCAGACGCATGTGTAAACGAAGCAATGCAGCACCTTTCTATGCCAATTTATGGAGTTCAATTTCACCCAGAAGTTTCCGGAAATCTCGGAAGCGTGGTAATTGAAAATTTTATCAAATTAACGCAGAAAAACTAAGAATCCACCTTTCTCCTATAGACATTCCATTGTTAATATAAAGTTTAAACCTTTAAAATCCCTTTCAAATAAAAGCGGATATTAGCACTATGGTATTAAATAGAATTTGGATTGGAATGTTTGTCATCGCTATTACAATGGGTTTTTCAAAGCTCATTTTTTGGCAAGACACATTTATTCTTCAAAAAATGATGGATGCACTTTTCGCTTCTGCAAAAACAGGTTTTGAAATTGCAATTTTCATGACGGGTATTTTGTGCTTGTGGATGGGTTTCATGAAAATTGGCGAAGACGGCGGTGCAGTTCGCGTTATGTCAAAGTTGGTATCGCCATTATTTTCTAGACTTTTCCCTGAAGTTCCAAAAGGCCATCCTGCAATCGGTTCTATTATGTTGAACTTTTCTGCAAATATGCTTGGATTGGACAATGCTGCGACTCCAGCAGGATTAAAAGCGATGAAAGATTTGCAAGAATTAAATCCAAATCCAAAGACAGCAACGAACGCGCAAATTATGTTTTTAATGCTGAATGCTTCCGGACTTACGATTATTCCAGTAAGTATATTGGCTGCGCGTGCAGCGAACGACTCTGAATCGCCGGCTTCTGTCTTTTTACCAATCTTAATTACCACTTTCTTTGCAACACTTGGCGGTCTGATTTACGTTTCCATTCGACAAAAAATTAATCTCTTCGATAAAGTGATTTTAGCATATATCGGTACGTTGACGCTAGCCGTTTTCGGATTGATTTCCCTTCTAAATTCCTATCCTGAAAAAATCGATGTTATTTCCTCCGTTGTAAGCAATACGATTATTTTTGGAATTATTGCCTTTTTCTTTGGCTTGGCAATTCGTTCCAAAATCAATTTATATGATTCCTTTATCGAAGGTGCAAAAGGCGGTTTTGAAGTTGCACTGAATATCGTTCCATATCTAATTGCTATTCTTGCTGCTGTTGCACTATTTCGTGCTTCTGGTGCTTTTGGCGATTTAATGACCGGAATAAGGGAGGTGTTATTTTTCTTTGGCATGCGAGCGCTTGAGTTTGTTGACGCTTTGCCCGTAATCTTTATGAAGCCATTCTCTGGCTCTGGAGCACGCGGATTAATGATCGAGACCTTTGACAGTTTTGGCGTAGATTCATTCACCGGTAAGCTTGCAGCAACCTTTCAGGGAAGCACGGAAACAACATTTTATGTTTTGGCAGTTTATTTTGGAGCTGTTCGGATCACGAACACGCGCTACGCGGCTTGGGCAGGATTGATTTGCGATTTGATTGGCGGAATTACCGCTATAATTGTAGCGTATTTGTTTTATGCCTGATTTTTCTGTAATTTAAGGAATCAAAACAGATATTTCCAAAGTAAACTCACTTCATTTTTATGCAATGCTAAATTGGTTCAAAAAGAAACAAAAAACGGAGTTAACTAATCCGGCGGCTTTTAAAAATACAAACATAAAACCTTTGGACTATCATCCGAAAGTGATTCTAGCTTGGGCAAAAGCAATTGATGGAAACAAGAATCTTTTGCTTTGGTTGAAAGACAACGACTTCATGGAATTAGCAATGGCAACACATGCAATTTACCTGCGAGAAGAGGCTCGAAAATGGCTAATTGATTCGGGTTACCCGCATTTAATGGCAATGATAAATGCAGCAGAAGGGAATAAACCAGCGCAAAAATGGTTGTTATTGCACGACTATGAAATATTGTACCACATGGCTTTAGCAATAGAATCCGAAGCGGAAAGTTGGGAATGGCTGGGTAAAAATGTTACACCAGATATTTTCCTACTGACACAATCCATCAAAAAAACCAAGGATCAAATTGAAGAAGGACACAATGACGTGCACACTTTCGGGAAAATTACGTAATTCTAAATGTGAAATTTATATTTGAGTATAGCGAATTTCTATTGCAGTGGCACCTTTGCCATATTCTCTGAAATCAGCATCGTAGTATTCAATTCCGTCTTTTTTATCTAAAAACAATCTCACGTCATCTTTCAGCACCCCTGCTCCTACGCCATGGATTACAATTAGTTTCCGTACATTCTTTGCTTTTGCACGATTGAAAAAATTTCGAAATTCTTTCATTTGAACTGCCAAAATTTCTGAGTTACTCATACCTAAATTGGAATCCAACAGCGATTCAATGTGCAGATCAATTTCCCAAACGTCCATTGATTTATTTGTTCCGCTTTGTTTCTCCTTTCGAACCGTATGTTGGGAGGTTGAAATGGTATCGTCCTCAATTAAATGTGCGAG
>JBIKZR010000037.1:0-9796 GCA_044354635.1 Crocinitomicaceae bacterium
ATGACATTGCTTACAATCTACTCCGCCGACAACGACATGCTGTGAATGGTTAAAATATACGTGATCTGGCAAAACATGCACTTTATTCCAAATAATTGGTTTTGTTTTTCCAGTATATTTTCCTGCACCCTCTGGGTTCCAACCTGCGGCATCATAAATCTTAGCAATTTGTTCTTGCTGCGCTGGCGTCCGACCATTTACTTGCTTGTGACAGTTCATACAAATATTAACTGATGGCAAACCTGCAGATTTCGATTTAGTCACTGAGTTATGGCAATATTTACAATCGATTCCATTTGTTCCAGCGTGAATAGCATGCGGAAATGCGATTGGTTGGGATGGTTGGTATTCTTCTACAACACCGATACTGTAAAGTCCAAGGAATAAAGTCACAATAAGACTTATTACAACAACTAGTGCACTGACCCCAACATAGGTTTTATACTTCCATGCCCATGCTTTCAATTCTTCTGCATACGTTAGATTGTCATTGGAATCATTTCCTGCGTTTTCATCCGAAACGAATTTCAATTGTCTTCGAACACCTCCAATTGCAAGAATAACAGTAATGAAAATAATTCCTAAAATTATCCAAATCCAACTCGTTGAAGAATCCTCTGTTTCACCTTCTAAAGGCGTCATCCCGTCTGCTGGAGCTGAGCCATCTGCGGGAGCAGCACCTGGTTCTGGTTGAGAATCCACCCAATCCAAGATTGAATTGATTTCTTCTTTTTTCAACTCTGGGAAAGCACTCATTGCAGTTGGCGACCAAGTAGACACAGTTTGTGCGTATGGATCACTTGCAGCTGCAGTTTGCCAATTATTTACCCATTGGTAAATAGAACCTTCTTTCGCTCCTCCATCCGTCCATTTCTGGCGAACTTGAAACAATTTTGGTCCTGTTCCATTTTTATGGGGCTGGTGACAACTGGCACATTTCGCTTTGAAAAGCGCATCACCTTGAGCATACGTTGTGGTAGTTCCCGCAACAAACACAATGGTAAGCGCGCTAAAACACCAATTTCTAAATTTTCTAAACATCTGACTACTAGATATTTTCATGTAAAAAACTGTAAGTCTACTGCCAAAAAAACACTGTTTGACGGAGGCAAATTTAGGAGAATCACTCTATTTACTGACAGTTTTATGACATTTTTAATCGGTTTTGCCCTAATTTAAATTCATTCTTAATAAGCGCAAATCCATAATGACTGATTTGTACTTATTTACCATTTTTTTGATTGGCTAAAAGGAATTCTATTTACCCCATTGACAATTTAAAAATCAGCACCTTTTATGCTAAAAGAAGTTGCTTATATTTGCATAAAAATAGTTCAGAATGAAAAATTTTATTGTTGTGTTTATCAGTTTCTTTTTTGGCATTCATTCCTTTTCACAAAACGGCTCTGTTGAAATAATTAAAGATGTCAGAATTGATGGTTTGATTAGAAAACAAGGTTTGGCAGTTCCTCCGGCGACTTCTCCTCAACTTCCAGGCTATAGGGTTCAACTGTTTTTTGATTCGGATAGAAAGGAAGTGGATGCTGCAAGAAGTAACTTCGTAAGTTCTTTTCCAAAAGTAGATTCATATGTAATATACAATGCCCCAAACTACATATTAAAAGTTGGTGATTTCAGAACTCTTTTGGAAGCGGAGAAGGTAAAAGGGACTTTAACAAAAGATTTTCCGACTTGCTTTATCGTGAAAGAAATGATCAATTTACCGCGGATAGATCAGGAGTGATTCACAATCGATTTTCCAGCAGAATATCCACTTGCAACGCAGGCTTGTATTAAATATCCACCCGTAGGAGCGTCCCAATCCAACATTTCACCAACACAATAGACATTTGAAACATTTAGCAATTCGAAAGTTGGAAGAACACTATCAAAAGAAACTCCTCCAATAGTAGAGATAACCTCATCTATGGGCTGAAAAGTGGCAAATGGGATTTTCAATTTTTTAATACTATTTGCTAAGATTTCTGGATTTTTGAAATGCTCTTTGTCCAAAACATGTTTTAAAAACGCAATGGATGTTTTGGATAATTTCAGTTTGCGGAGACCTTCCGTATGGTTTTTGGATTGAACAATAGTTCTGAGGATTTTATCGAAATCGACCGTTGGTTTAAAATCTATAAAAACCGAAGTTTCGAATCTAAATTCTTTGTTCAAAGCATATATTGGAGCGCCTTCTAATCCTGTTTTTGTAATGGTAATATCTCCCAAGTGTTCAGAAGAGCTAGAAAAGGCCTTGCAATTCTTAATGTACTGACCTTCTAGCGGCTTCAAATCAAAACCACTTTGAAACACAACGCCACTATTACTCGACTGAAAGGAATTACAGATAATTTTTTTTTGACGGAACAAGTCTAACCAATCTCCGGTTGATCCAGTTTTTGTCCATGATGCGCCGCCTAGTGCGAAAATTATTTTGTAAAATGAAAGGGTTTTGTTTTCGTCACGGTATTCCATTTTCAATTGCCCTGAGGAAAAATCCAACAATTTATGCTCGTACTGAAAATGCACATCAAATTTTTCGAGATACTCTAACCATTTCGAAAGAACCATAATCGGTTTGACTCCCTTAATTGGGAACACTTTCCCTGAAGATCCAGCGTAGGTTTCCACGCCAATTTTCTCGAGAAAAGCCCGAAAATCATCATTTGTGAAATTCGAAACTGAATCTTTTATTTGTTGTTCATCAAATTTCTCAATAAACGAAGAAATTGAATCTGAATTGGTTAGATTAAAACCACCATGCCCCGCAACTAAAAATTTCCGTGCTGGCGCTTTTTTATGGTCAAAAAAAGTTACGTTCCACCCATTTTCAGCCAATACCGTTCCGGCCATCAAACCAGAAGGTCCAGTGCCAATAATTGCAACCGACTTATTTTTCATTGCTCAAAATTAACATTACTTTTTCTTGTGGCGCTCATATTGGTATATTTGCACTATGGATAAACGATTTGGGAAAAAATATAAACTGTGCAATGAAAAACAAATAGAATTTGTTTTTGCAGCAAAAAACAGTGTTAAATCCTATCCTTTTGTTGTTCATTTTGCTGATTTACAGACACAAACAGACGTTCCATTTCAGATTACAATTTCTGCGCCTAAGCGCAATTTCAAAAAAGCACATGAGCGAAACAGAATAAAACGTATTCTGCGTGAAGCAATTCGAGAGAATAAATTAATTTTAGAAACGTTTTTAATAGAGAATGAAAGAAAATTGGGGCTTTTTTTGATTTATACAGCCAGAGAAGAACTTTCTTTTGATGTTTTACAAAAAAAAATGAAAAACGTATTGAACCAACTTATAATTGAAATATCCAATGATAAAAAATAACATTTTCACTTCCTTCGGCACTTACGCCAAATTAATCACTTTAGGAATCGCTTTCCTTCTGAACACCAACATAAAAGCGCAGTCCAACGGTTTCGAGGTGCTTAAAAACCTTGAACTAATGGATCAAATATACCAACACTTAGAAATGTATTACGTGGACGAACCACAAACTGGGAAACTCGGAAAAACGGGCATTGATGCCATGTTGAAAGAATTGGATCCGTATACTGTTTATTACCACGAATCAAACATTGAAGATTACAGATTAATGACAACTGGTCAATACGGCGGGATTGGGGCTCTAATTCGTAAAATGGATGAATACACATTTATTGCTGAACCTTATGAAGGAAATCCGGCAGAAAAAGCAGGATTAAAAGCTGGAGATAAAATTTTATCCATTGATGGAAAAACCATGGTTGGTTTGCCTTCAGATGAAGTTTCCAATGCCTTGAAAGGGCCAAAAGGAACGACAATACAAATTGAAGTGGAACGAGAAAAGGAAGGAAAGAAAAAAATTGCCGTGACCCGCGATGAAATAAAATTACCAGATGTTCCATATTCTGGTATGCTCAACGAAACAGTTGGTTATATAAAATTGAACAGCTTCACCAATACCGCTGCAGTGGATGTTAAAACAGCTTTTTTAGCGTTAAAAGAAACAGGAATGAAAGGCTTGGTTTTGGATTTGCGCGGAAACGGCGGCGGATTGCTTATTGAGGCTGTAAAAATTGTCAACTTCTTTGTGAAAAAAGACCAACTTATTGTAACAACAAAAGGACGCGTTGCAGAAGAAAATCGCCTGTATAAAACGATGGAAAATCCCTTGGATTTGGAAATTCCTTTGACCATATTACTGGATGAAGGATCTGCTTCCGCAAGTGAAATTGTGGCAGGAAGTATTCAAGATCTGGATCGAGGAGTTATTATTGGAACAACATCTTATGGAAAAGGACTCGTGCAGCGCACATACGACTTAAAATACGGATCAAAAGTAAAACTGACAATTGCAAAATACTATACCCCTTCCGGAAGATGTGTGCAGCGCTTAGAATATTACGATAAGGAAGAAGGCTCAAAAGCAACGGCAATTCCAGATTCTTTGCTAAAAGTATTTAAAACTAAA
This sequence comes from Crocinitomicaceae bacterium, assembly GCA_044354635.1. Lineage (GTDB taxonomy): Bacteria > Bacteroidota > Bacteroidia > Flavobacteriales_D > Crocinitomicaceae > M0103. Next base: position 4,476 of record JBIKZR010000037.1, read on the forward strand.
AATGGTCGCGATGTCATTGATGGACGAGGAATTGAGCCCGACATTGACATTACAAAAAAAGAGTATAGCAGATTAACATCTACTATTTTTGCCAATAATCTTGTATTTAACTATGCCACAAAATATTATGCATCCCATCCTACAATTGCAGATGCTGGAAAGTTTTCTTTGACAGATGAAGAATATTCAGCCTTCAAAGCATATGTCTTGAAAGAAGAATTTACGTATTCTACAGCCTCTGAAGAAATGCTAAAAAAAATGAAGGAAATTGCTGAAAAAGAAGGCTTTTATGAAGATACAAAAGAAGAATATGGCGCTCTAATGTCTAAAGTTGTCCCTTCTAAAGAGCGCGATTTAGAGAAATTCAAAAATGAAATTAAAATTTTACTGGAAAACGAAATTGTTTCCCGCTACTATTTCCAAAAAGGAAGGGCAATTGATTCCTTTAGAAACGATGAATCCATTGAGAAATCTATCGAAACTTTAGCAAATAAATCTGCCTACAATACTATTTTAAAAAATTAGGCGTTTTATCAAAAATTCAAATTTAACGGCGACATGTTGAACCGAATTTTCGGTAAAAAATTTCACGATTATTTCCATCTTTTTGGAATAAGCGCATTCAGTATCGGTTTACCATCGAGTAAAATTATATTGTCCATTGCTACTATGCTGATTTTATTGAACCTTCTACTCGAAGCTGACTATAGAAAATACTGGCGTAATATTCGAAACAATCGGCTTTTTTTAATTCTAGCTGCATATTTTACCTTGCACCTTATTGGTCTTTTATGGACAGAAAATTTCGTTTATGCATTTCAAGATCTAAGGATTAAGCTGACCATTTTTTTAATTCCATTGACAATTGTTTCGAAACCATTGGAATCAGAAAAACACCTTCGGAATATTTTGTTTTTATTTTGTGCTACGCTCGTTTTCACTTCCTTTGTGAATTTTGCAGCTTACCAACATTGGTTTGGGACTAAAAACTATTCGGATATCCGAGCATTATCTTTATTTGGTTCCCACATACGCTATGGAATTCTAATTGCGATGGGAGCTGCAATTTCCTTATTTTATCTCTGGCAATTGGGAAGCGTAAAAAAATGGTTTTTAGTACCCGTTTTAATGTGGTTTTGCTTTTACACCTATTACAGTCAAATTATTTCTGGCTTGTTGGCGCTTGTTTTAATTCTTTTCACTTTCCTTCTTTTTGTTGGATTCAAAAAATCAAAACGACTTGGCTATTCAATCGTTGTGTTATCATTTCTCTTATTAGCACTGCCAAGTTTTTATCTTTTCATGCGCCTTTCAGAGCAATCAAAAATAGATGTATCTAAATTAGAAACTGTTACTCCTTTTGGAAATCCATACACGCATTCAGCGAATCCAAATACGTATGTTAACGGCATTCCCATTTTCACCTATTTATGTGAAGAAGAATTAAAAAAATCCTGGAACAATTGTTCTTCCTTAAATTACGACAGTTTAGACAATCGAAAACAACCATTGCGCATTACATTGATACGATATATGACAACCAAAGGGCTTCGGAAAGATGGAAATGATTTTCAGAAATTATCAGCCAAAGATATTCGGTTTATAGAAAATGGAATTGCGAGTATTCACGAGACAAAAACTGGATTTCCTGCACGATTCGAAGGAATTAAATTTCAACTCAATAATGCAATGAATCCTAATGGCCATTCACTCTTACAGCGATTGGAATTTTGGAAAACTGGCTGGAATATTATTAAAGAAAACTGGGCAATTGGCGTTGGAACGGGTGATGTTCAGGATGCTTTTAATCAACAATACACCATCGAAAATTCTGCTTTGCTTCCTGTCAATAGGCTAAGGACCCACAATGCATATCTAACCAATTGGATTTCATTTGGAATACTTGGATTACTTCTATTCATTTGGATGAATGTAGCATTTTTTATAGAAAATTATAAAAAAAGAAACATTTTACCGCTCCTTTTTTGCATCGTTGCTCTAACAACCTTTTTCATAGAAGACACCTTGGAAACACAAATGGGAGCTGCCTTTTTTGCCTTTTTCTACGCTTTGTTTCTGCCTAAAAAAGAGTTTCTCCATTAGAATTAATTGGCTGAATTTATTTGCTTTTCTTGAAGATACTACCAACCTCTTTACCGATTTTTTGAATAGCCTCCACACTTTTCACAATTGGTGTGGCATCGATATCTTCATAACCGCCATAAAGATTCTCCACTTGACTTTGCGATGGATAAATCAAAATCGTATCATTCTCTGGAAATCCTTTCTCAATCTTACCAGAAAAAGCTTCAATTCCACTGACATAGGAAACCGCACCATTTCTAGCAGAACAAAATACAACTAATTCATTTCCGGAATTTTGAGTTCGAAAAAGGAAAATATCTTCCAATTCTTCAATTTCCGTCAAGGTTGTTTTATGAGAGATTTTATTAGCACTCGCAATTCTATTCCACTTTTCAAAAGTAAAGGAACTAGCAAATAAATCTATCCCTATTTTTAATTCATTTGATAGACGCAAAACGCGTTCCACCCATAGTGGAAAACTCGCCTCCAATTCTGCCAATTTTGGACAAACCACAAAAATTTTGGAGTACATAATCATAGGCTTGTCGAATTGACAAAAGAAAATTGTTTTATCGCACACGTCTAGTAAATGGTCTCGATCATCCCCAACAATTCGTTTCAATAAATTTATTTTTCGACTATCATTAATCACAACAATATCCGCTACCAATTCTTTTGAAACCCTAGCTATTCCTGAAGAGAGATTATGATCTATCGTAGCAATCGCATTTACTTTGGAATCTGCTCCTGAAAAATGCTTAACAATATCTTCCAATGCCCTTCTTGAACTTCGAATTAAACGCTCAGCGACTTCGGTATCCGGAACAACGCTAACTACCGATATCGGATTAATCACTTTTCTATCCGTGATAAGCATGGAAAAATCCAAAAGGTTCTCATTACCCTTGAATTCATTTATCGCCAGCAGAAGATGTTGGTTTCTCAACTTGGTTTCATTTCCTTCGTCGACACCTTTTTCCGCAATTTCAAGAAGTAGGCGTTTCCCTGCATTTTCCGTCACAAACGAAGCGGTCATGCAGGTTATTAAAATAAGTAAAATTGTACCATTTACAATCTTAATATCTAAAATATTGTTTTCATATCCAACCATAATTACAGCCAAGGTTGCCGCTGCATGCGCAGTACTCAACCCGAAAATAACTTGGCGTTCTGCGCTACTCATTCTAAAAATCCATTGCGTTATTAATGCCGCAAACCATTTGCTAAAAATAGCAAAAGAGGTTAAAACCGCCGCGATGATTAAAGACCATGTTCCATCAAAAAGAACCTTGTAGTCTACGACCATTCCAACGAAAATCAAAAAGAAAGGAATAAATAGCGAATTGCCAATAAACTCAACACGGTTCATAAGTGTAGAGCTTTGAGGAATCAGACGATTCAAAACCAATCCTGCGACAAACGCCCCAATAATATGCTCTACCCCTGCTACCTCAGCCAAAAATGCTGCAAAAAAGACAATGGATAAAACAAAAATGTATTGCGAATTTTTTTCACTTTCCAATTTACTAAAAAACCATTTTGCAATGCGCGGAATTATAAAAAACATTATCAAAGAAAAAATGCTTAAAGAGGTAATTAACCGAATCCAAAATCCACCATCCAAATTGCCATTTGCGGAACTGGAAATAACTGCCAAAATTATCAAGACCGCAGTATCCGTTAATATTGTCCCACCAATCGTAATGGCAACAGCAGCGTTTTTAGACAACCCAAACTTACTGATTATTGGATAAGCGACCAACGTGTGGGTAGCAAACATGCTGGCAGTCAATAAACTAGCCGTGAAATCCAATTTCAAGATATAGTAGCAAATCGGGAAACCAAGTGTTATCGGAACGAAAAAAGTAAGTAATCCAAAAACCAAACTTTTACGAATATGCTTGCGGAATTCATTCATGTCTAATTCCAAACCAGCCATAAACATAATGTATAAAAGTCCGATTGTTGAAAATAGCTTAATCGAACCCTCAGATTCCATCGCTTTAACTCCAATCAACCCCAATCCATGCGGACCAATAATTACTCCTGAAATGATTAATCCTATAATCGCTGGGATTTTAATCTTTCTTAATAAAATAGGAGACAGCAAGATGATAAACAGCAACAAAGAAAACACCAAAACTGGGTTTTTAAGTGGGAGATGAAACTCCTCTAATAAATGTGCAAAAAAATAGTTCATCCCACGCGGAGTTTAATTAGGAATCAAAGTTAATTCTTTCACTGATTAATTTCTTAATAGTAAGGAAAAACTTAAAACAAATGTTTTCGTTTATCTTTACACCAAAAAATAAAAAATGCGCTTTGAATTAACCAAAGATTTTCTTGAAATACTTCGTGAAAAAATCACGGAACAAGATGTTCTATGGATTAAAGAGCAAATTTTAGAACTTCACTTTGCGGATATTGCTGAAATCTTGGACAAATTGACCAACGATGAAGCAAAATACATTTACTTTCAGCTAGAAGAAGATACCCAAGCGGATGTTTTGATGGAATTGGAAGAAGATGTACGGGATCGTTTTCTTGCTTCGCTTTCCTCCAAAGAAATTGCAGACCAACTTGAAAATCTTGACTCAGATGATGCAGCCGATATCCTTGGAGAACTTTCCGACGAACAAATTCAGGAAGTTATCTCCCACATGGAAGACGACGAAGCAGCAGAAGATATTGTTGACCTCTTAAATTACGACGAGGACACTGCGGGTGGTTTGATGCAAAAGGAGTTTATCCAAGCAAAACTTGATTGGCCGGTAAATCGTTGCTTGGTTGAACTTCGTAGACAAGCAGAGGACGTTGAAAAAGTTTATACAATTTATGTGGTGGATGACTTCAATAAATTAGTTGGTGTACTTTCATTAAAACGCTTACTTTTTGCTAGTCCCAAAACAAAAATCATTGATTTATACCAAGGGAAAAATATTATTTCTGTTAAAACGAGCGATGACAATGAAGAAGTTGCCAAAGTAATGGAAAAATACGATTTGGTTTCTGTTCCTGTTGTAGATCTTCAAAACAAATTAGTTGGTCGAATTACATTGGACGATGTTGTGGATGTCATCAAAGAGGAAGCGGATAAAGATTTTCAATTAGCATCCGGTATTTCGGAGAGGATTGAATCTAATGCAAGTGTATGGAGAATCTCTCGTGCACGTTTACCGTGGTTATTGATTGGAATGCTCGGTGGAATTTTAGGCGCACAAGTAATTTCCGGATTT
>JBIKZR010000306.1:0-3199 GCA_044354635.1 Crocinitomicaceae bacterium
CGGAATTATTTCTGCTTTTGTATTATTGGGCTTGATTTTTATTTATTTATTTCTGAAGACCTTTCAAATGGCAGATCCTGAACCACAGGCATATGTTATGAAAACAGAGACAACTATTGATGAAATTGTACTGGAAAACCTTAAAGTTGAAGCAGGTGGTTCTGGAGGCGGAACTCCTTCTGATGCTCCTGTTGGTGAACCAAAGCCTCAAACGCAACAAGTTTTAACCAAACCAAAAAATCCTAAAACGCAATCAAACACTGGGAAATCCAATCAAACTACTGCACCAAATTCCACGAATTCCCCAAATTCTGCAAAACCTTCCAATAATCCATTTGGTACAGGCGGAACGGACGGAAAAGGCGGAACTGGAAGTGGTGGACCTTTTGCAGACGACAAAGGAACTGGCGAAAAAGGTTCTAGCGGATCTGGGAAAGGAGAAGGTAGAATTCGATTGAATGATCCGCAAGTAGAGGATATAAAAACAGAGCGAAATGAAACTGTTTATCTGAAATTAAGCGTTAATGCGGAAGGAAATGTTGTTTCTGCTATTAGTACGTCTAAAACTACCACAACGGATCAACGTATCATTAACCAAGTCATTGCCGCAGTAAAAAGTTCGGTGAAATACAATAAAGATCCAGGATCCGAATTGGTTACCATGTTCCTCACGGTTAAAGTGGATGCAAAGTAATTCCTACACAGAAACAATCGATTGGTTGTTTCAACAATTTCCTTCTTACCAGACAATCGGTGCAGCGGCGTACAAACCAGATCTTGGTAATTGTGAACTGCTTTGTAATTTCTTAGATAATCCGGAGCGACAACTAAAATTCATTCATATTGCGGGAACAAATGGAAAGGGATCTACCGCTTCCATGCTAGCTTCTATTTTAACCGCTTCCGGAGAAAAAGTTGGTTTATTCACTTCGCCACATATTCTTGATTTCAAAGAGCGGATTCGAATAAATGGTAAAACGATTAGCGAAGAAGAGGTAATTAACTTCTGCAGGCAAATTCAGGAACAACCCCTGGATTTCAATCCTTCTTTTTTTGAAATCACCTTCGCTATGGCGCTGTATTATTTCAAACGCGAACAATGTACTATTTGTGTTATCGAAACTGGCTTAGGTGGCAGATTAGACGCAACCAATATCATTTTACCGCTAGTTTCTGTTATAACGAATATTTCATTGGAGCACACGCAGTTTTTAGGAAATACCTTGGGTGAAATCGCGAAAGAAAAGGCGGGAATCATAAAGGAATCTGTACCCGTTGTGATTGGAGAATCAACAGCTGAAACGCTACCAGTCTTTGAACACATGGCGCGTTCAACTCATTCAGAATTGTTCCTTTGTAATACGGAAGAATCCTCTCTCCCCTATTCATTACCACTTTTAGGTAATTTCCAAGAAAAGAATTTACGTACTGTGCTCCGTACTTTGGAAGTTTTAAAATCAAAAGGATTTAGTATTTCCGAAACGGATATAGAAAGTGGGTTAAAAAACCTTCCTATCAATACTGGGTTTTATGGCCGTTTGCAATGCATTCAGGAATCGCCATTGACCATTCTAGATGTTTCACACAACTATGATGGTGTTCAGAAAACACTACAATCCGTGCAGGAATTAACGAAAGGAAAGCTTCACATCCTTTATGGAACGAGTTCCGATAAGAATTACGATGAAATAATTTCGTTATTTCCAAATACTTGCAAAATTAACTTGTGTACATTTTCAAGTTTTCGTTCTTTAACGGTGCAACAAATGGAGCAACTCGCGGAAAAGATGGCTCCAAAGCCAGTTGTTTACACCGATGTGGTACATGCCATTAGTACCATACAAAGTACTGCAAACAAGGACGATACTATTTTAGTGTTCGGAAGTTTCTTTTTGATTAGTGATTTTTTTGAAAAAAAATCAAAAAAACACTTGTAAAACAGAAAAACACCCTTATATTTGCACTCGCTCAAGCGAAAAAGGGAGATTAGCTCAGTTGGTTCAGAGCGCCTGCCTTACAAGCAGGATGTCGGGGGTTCGAATCCCTCATTTCCCACTCTGATAAAAGCATTATTCATTAGAATGATGCTTTTTTTCGTTTAATCGATTCTGAGTTTACTCAAGAGAGGAAAAACTAAAAAAAACATCAGCGGAACACAGTGAAGCAATGCTTTTATCCACTGCACATCGGGTAGAAAGGATATGTAATCCCTCATTTCCCTCGAAGCTTCTCAGAAATGTTAAGCTTTTTTTGTTTCCAATAGCTTTGGATTCGTCTCCAAGTTTTGGTCATAATCCCATGATTCGTTATCTTTTCAAAACCTCTAAAACGAATTCCTTGTATTTCAGCAAATAGACGCCATTAGGCAGATTAGAAATTTCCATATACAGTTGCGAATTACTATCCGAAACAACGGTTTGAAGTAATTTACCTTTGATAGAAAATAGGTTTACAGTATCTCCGATTTGGAAATCACCCTGAATTGTGATTCCATTATTTGCAGGATTCGGGTGAAACTGAAAAGTAGTTGCTTGCAATTCCTCTTTTAAGTTTGCCGTAAGATAAGTGTTTAAAAAACTGCTCAAATCAAAAGCATGCAATTGTTGGGGCGTTGTAATAATGGATTGAGAAAAGTATTCGTTGCTGATAAAAAAGCGGGTTGGAGAAACAGCGGTAATTCCTTCCGTTTGATAAAAAGGCAGTGAAACGGAAATTTTTCGTTTATTCCCACTCATAAAATCCGTAGAAGGAAAATCGTATAACAGATAAATAAACGGCTGTAAAACGGTTGAATAGCCAAGCAACGTAATAACTTTATCTACTTCATTAAAATGTGCACCAGTAATTAATCCATCGGTATTTAAGTTTGTTTTGAATGCTGCAACATGCGTTCCCGGATTTTTGGATAAGCTATAAACGCCACAAGTATTTGTCAGCCATTGTTTTGTGAAGAGATAAATACTATCGGTGCTAACAAAAAAAGCTTCGCAGTCAAAATCGGTATTATTTGCACCGGTAGGTAAAAAATCTTGTTGGTTAGAATACGAAAAATTTAGTGTGTCAATAATTGGAACGCCGGTTAAAAAAGAGTTTTTTTCTACCCGAAGAATTTTCAGATCAGTTCTGTTTCCGTTGAGATTATTTCCAAAATCGCCAACATAGATATAATTTTGATCTTGCGAAATCTCTTCCCAGTCGT
>JBIKZR010000307.1:0-3198 GCA_044354635.1 Crocinitomicaceae bacterium
AACTGCCACACCTTTCAAATCGAGTGTAAAGAGTAACATTCCTGCTTTTTCAGTTATAGGGAAACACACATTTAGTACAGTGTACAACGATTTTTCAGGATCTATTTCACCATGAAAATCAATATCTTCAAATATTTCCCTTAATTGTTTAATCATATAGGATTTAAGCCCTTGCACATGTTTTTGGTGGCCTTCCAAATCTTCGTAAGCCAATTCCATTGCTTTTGCTAAACCAACAATTCCAAAAACATTTTCTGTTCCACCGCGCAAACCGCGTTCCTGAGATCCGCCATGAATAAAAGCTTCCACTTTTCTATTTTTATTGATATACAAGAATCCGATTCCCTTAGGGCCATGAAATTTATGTGCAGCACAGGTAATAAAATCCATGTCCAATTCTTTCAAATCCAAGAAATAATGGCCAATTGATTGAACGGTATCGGAATGAAAGTATGCATCGTATTTGCGACACATTTCACTCACTACTTTCAACGGAAGCAAGGTTGCAATTTCATTGTTTGCGTGCATCAAAGAAACCAAGGTTTTTTCGCCAGTTTGGAGCAAACGTTCTAAATCTTCCAAATCCACCAATCCACTTTTGGAAACTTTGACATAGCTGATTCTTGCGTCGCCAGATTTAGCGATGGCTTCTGCAGTATGACCAATAGCGTGGTGTTCTATTTCAGAAGTAATAATATGCGTAACACCCATTTGGTGAACGGATGAAAAAAGCGCCATGTTATCCGCTTCCGTTCCACCAGAAGTGAAAATAATTTCGGAAGGTTGACAATTCAGCAATTTTGCGATTGTTCTGCGGGATGTTTCTATCCATGCTTTGGATTGCCGGCCATAATAATGCGTCGAAGATGGGTTTCCAAATCCTTCTTTCAAAACAGGAAGCATTGCTTCTACAACTTCCGGAGCAATTGGCGTTGTGGCAGCATTATCAAGATCTACACGCATAAAATTAATTTTGACGAAGATACAAATTTGTTGCTAAAACGGACACTAATTTAAAAGCTATTCTACTTTGAATTAGAATTGAAAAATTTGGTAAGCTGTCTATTAATACCAAAGGAAAAAGCGTACACTAGATACAAAACGAGTAGTTTAAAAAGGGATAATCAGAAATTGAAGAGGCAGAAAACCGAAAGATTTGACGAAAAAAAAAGCGATCTATTGAGACCACTTTTCAGATTTAGTTGTGCATGTTTTACATCCACTTTGCTGCAAATCGGTTAAAATCTGCACGCAATTCCTTGAAATTTTTCTCAAAACCAACAATCAGATTTTGTTCTTTTGTATGGTATTCAACTTTTCTATGGTCTATAGCAACTGGATTTTTATCCACTTCTAGTTCCAGCGCTTTTTCATTGTTTTTAATTAAATGTGAGATTTCGTTGATTGCATTTTCTTGAATCATCAATTGATTCTGAAATCTTTCCGTATCTACCATTGCCTCAGCGGACGAATTTTTTGAAGCTATTTCCTTTAAACGGCCCGTTAAAATGGTTACTTCATCCTTGTAGAAATCCAATTTGCTTGACCATTCTGTGTTTTCCTCGTGTTGCTTGTAAACGGATTCTTGTGTTTTCATGTTTTTGCGTTTTTAAGATGACAAATCATATTTCACAAAGGTTTTTACTCTATTCCTTCGAACAACAAAGGTTTTTAAATTCAGCTAAAAAAAACATGATTACTGTCATACTAGCGATTGATATGCATCACTTATCTTAAAAGTGGAAGTAGTATTTTGATCATTTTTTTTTGGCGTTTCCCTTTCGGGTCGGGCTTTTCGTTGCAATCTTTTGTTTTTGAAATAAAAGCAAAAGGATTTTTACTACAATCCCTAACGCAAACAATTTTTCTATTTTGCAGGTTTGTGGCAACAACTCATCTCTGCCGCTGGCGATTGTCGGACGTGGGTTTTGGTTACGGAAACTTTTGGACTGACAAACGGAATGCCGAGGTTCATTCCCCGGAGCACGATGAGTAAGCCTACAACAGTCAAAAGATACGGAACGATTTTAGAAAACGTATGGCGCATTTTAGCATCGATTCTATTTGCGGCAAATCCAACTGCAATCATGGATGGCAATGTTCCAATTCCGAAAGCAATCATTGCGGATGCGCTACCAAGTGGATTTCCAGCTAAAAGAGAATTTAACAGCGCAGCGTAAACCATTCCACAGGGTAAAAGTCCATTTAAAACGCCTAGAATCCCAATTTTGAAAGGCGATTTTGAAGTAATTACCTTCCCAAGACTTTTTCGGATAAAATCGTGTATACCAAAACTAGGAAACTTTGAAAATAGTGCTGCGCTGTACCATTTTTTCCAGGCAAACACGATTAAAAATAAGCCCGATATAATACTTAAACCTTGCAAAAATCCTAATATTTGAATCGTTAACCCAATGCTTCCGACAAGTAATCCAAGAATGGAATAGGTGAGTATTCTCCCAAAATTGTACTGTAAAACGCCTTTTAAAATTGTCCAGTTAGAAGTTCTGTTTACCGGAATAGCTAATGCAATAGGGCCGCACATACCAATGCAATGTAAGTTGGAAGTAAGTCCTAAAATATATCCTAATGCTAAAACAGTTTCCATATTATATGGTTATTTCCTCCTTTTGAAGACACGGTTTTTGGTTGTGTTTAAAATGAAGTTGGATGGAATAATTACCTTTTTCTAATGTCGTTTTAGGAACTAAATAAGTTTTCGTTCCGTTAACCTGAAATAGTTTGTCCAATTTTGTATTGTTTGGACGAAAAAAAAGGATTTCCACCTCCGTGATTTTCGTTTTTTTTGGCAATTGAAACACAACAAATTCCGCGTTGGAGGAAACTCCAATTCTACTGTTTACAGCATTAAAATTTTTCATTGCCGTGATTTCTTGTTCGTAATTTATTTCTTTTTTGTAGTAATCTTCGCTTTCCAAATCAACAGTGTGCAGCATAATGTTTACAACCAAAAATAGTATAAAACCCATGAAAAGTGCCATTGCTAAAATTATTCCTCTTCCCCAATTCATATTGTATCTGTCTTTTGTTTTATAATGTAGGACCGATGAATTTTGTTTTCACCGTTTGAATTTCTTTTCCGTTTCCAAAAACTTTAATGGTAAGAATATGTTTATCTTCTTTTATTTTAGCATAAGGTATTTTCACCACAAAGCGTTCTTTCAATTGCGCCTCTTT
>JBIKZR010000308.1:0-3194 GCA_044354635.1 Crocinitomicaceae bacterium
CGGGACAATTACGGTGAAGTGTTTTTTACTAAGAACGAGGATTTCCAGAGCGAAAAGTGCACCGGCCAATGGCGTTCCAAAAACGGAGGCGAATCCGCCACTAATTCCAATTACCAACAGTATTTTCCGATCGATTGGATGGCGTTTAAAAAATGCAGTAAACTGATCCGCGATTGCTCCGCCCATTTGCAATGCCGTACCTTCGCGTCCGGCAGAACCGCCAAATAAATGCGTTAGAATTGTTCCTACAAAGACCAATGGTGCCATTTTAAATGGAATTACCTTTTTTGGATGGTGAAATTCTTCCAGGAGTAAGTTGTTTCCTTTCACAACTGAATTGCCGTAGAAATGATATAGAAGGCCAATGAGCAAGCCACTGATCGGTAAAAAGACAATTAACCAACTATTGTTTTCCCGAAAGGCAGTTGCAGCGTCCAAAGTAAATAGGAATAGGGCAGAAGAAGAACCAACAAGCGCACCAATTACAATCGGAAGAAGAATCCAGCTCAACAACCAATACAGCAAATTATCCGCTTTAACGTTAGAAATGAAAGCTTCTTTGTCTAGTTTGTTCATTGTTCGTTTACTCGTTTTAAGTGCTGAATACATGAAATAAATTGCATTTTAATTTGCGAATTGTACCGATTATTCCTTGCGTAATTTTAGTGTTTCTTCCCCGTTCTCACTGGTGATTTTCAGTAAATAAAAACCGGAGGGAAGCTGTGTGAAATCGTGTTGTTCAATCGCTGTTCCAGACCAAACTAGTTGACCGATTGCATTCAGAAGAACGGATTTTTTTACTTCGCTTTTGGAATGAACCGTTATTTTATCTGAAAATGGATTTGGAGAGACGTTAAATTCACCCGAAATTAAACTATTACTTATTATTTCCATTGGTTCACAACCCAAAAGGTGGATATATTCCCATATAGCATCGTTCAGTAAAAACGGAACATCAGAATTCTCCGGCGATTCTCCCATTCTGATCCAAACGAGATTTTCACTTTGAGAAACGTTGATAAATTGGCCGTCTTTTCCCAAAGCCATTAGCGCATCATCCGGAGCATTCGGTAGCATTGAAAATGGAAAAACTGTTTGCAAACCAGGCAACATAAAACTTGGCTTGCCATTCAACCACCAAAGATAACCATACGATTTGTTAAGGTTTTGAGACGTATTAAGCATGTCGTTAAAATACGTTGCGTCCGTCATGATTTGGTTTCCGTTCCAGTTTCCATTGTTTTTTATCAGTAAACCAAATCGCGCCATACTTCGTGCCGTGCTGAAAAAAACGGAATTGTAATCTACCTGAAAAAAGGAACCGGTCATTCCTGTCGGATTTTTTAATTTTTGCGTTGCATATTGGTTTAAAGTCAGTCCAATCGCTGATTCCAGTACATTATCCAAAAGCGTGTAGGGACCATTGTGATACGCCCAGCGCGTTCCGGGATTTGCTAAATAATTTAAACACGTATCCAACGTGCAGTAATGATCTGGAACACCATCGTCCAAGCCACTTGTCATGGTCAATTGATTCCAAATGGTGATTTTTTCTTCTTGTTCCGGCGTGCAATTTGTCCAACCCGTCCCTAAATACGTCGAAGTTGTATCGCTAATAGAAAGGTAATTCTCCTGCTGCGCAATGCCAACTAGAAAGGAAGTTAGGGTTTTCCCCGCAGAAGCCCAATACCAAGGAGAAGTTGCAGAATGACCGTTGAAGTATTGCTCCAAAACGATTTTTCCATCTTTTAGGAGAATAAATCCTTTGCTGTTTTGAGCGGCTAGAAAAGTATACAGACTATCGATACGTTCATCGCACCAATTAAGGGCAGCGGGATGAATTGTATCCCATGAATCGCCCGTATTTGGTGGGAAATAACTCGTTTGACTTTTTGCTGTAAATGCAAATAGAAAGTAAATAGTGAAGAGGGATTTTGAAATTAGATTACGCATATTATAGACTTAAAACAAACTAAACCGTGAAAGTATTACGACCATTTCCGCCAAACTTGCACCGCCTTCAAGTAATCCGATTTGTTTTTTATTGGATCCAAATTCATTGGTTGTATATATTTTTCCCGATTCGAAAAATGCAATTTGCTTTTTGTTTGAGCCGAATTCATTGGTAGTGAAAACCTTACCGCTTTCTACAAGAAGTATTTGTTTTTTATTTGATCCAAACTCATTGGTTGTGAACACTTTCCCGCTTTCAATAAGCATGAATTGCTTTTTATTGGAGCCTAATTCATTGGTAGTAAAGACTTTACCGATTTCTATTAGTAGGAATTGTTTTTTATTTGAGCCAAATGCATTGGTTGTGAATACTTTTCCGTTTTCGATCAGCATAAATTGCTGTTTATTGGAACCGAATTCATTGGTGGTATATACTTTAGACTGCCCTCTTAAACCTCCGATTAAAGCGAATAGCGATAGGAAAAGTATTAATTTTTGCATTTTAACGATTTCTCTTTTAATTCGACAAGTATAAATTTAAAAAAAAATACCGGAAATTCGCCAATGGAAAATTAATGAAAATCAGGGTCCCCAATAGTTAAAGTGAAAAGTAGTCCCTTTTTTAATTGTGATTGTTAAGCCATCAATAGAATGTTCGCCCGGTAGAATTTTTCCTTTTTCACCAATTTTGAAGTTCCATTTTTCGCCGTCCACAAAAATTTCACCCCAAACTTCATCGAAAACCAGATAGGTTTCCTTATCGGAAGATTTCCTCACTATTCCGCGCAATTCCCTTTGAAAACAACTACTTATCAGCAGGGTAAGTGTAAAAAGTAAAACCCACAACCACCATTGCTTGAATTTTTGAGTTTCACTAAATAGAATTTCAGATTTCATGGCTAACTAATTCTAACTTAATTTTCACTACAATTACAATTCTTCCATTAATCGATAGCTTTTCTTATGCTCATTCATATAGATACATGGTTGTGTTTGCGTCGTTTTTGTTTTTAAAAATACACCATTCTTATTGTAGATATAGTCTATAACTACGCCAAGCGTTCCATCTTGTGAATAATAAATTTCCAGGTGTTTCGTTCCCGTAGGTTGGTTGTAACTAACGGTATAGAATCTAAAATCTGGCAGTTTTGTTGCAAAGTAGGTTTGTTGCTGGAAATCGTTGAAGCGCAATGCGTATAGTTCTTCTGGACATTCATCCCTGTATTTTCGGTATTCTTGTA
>JBIKZR010000038.1:0-9741 GCA_044354635.1 Crocinitomicaceae bacterium
TACTTGTTGCGCTTTCCTTGCTCACGGGTTTTTCATTTTTTCAAAGCGATATTGGATTAATTGCAAGTGCTCTTTTTGGTGCTTTGATTTTTGGCTTCCTCCTACTCGGACTTTCAATGTA
Organism: Crocinitomicaceae bacterium; assembly: GCA_044354635.1. Lineage (GTDB taxonomy): Bacteria > Bacteroidota > Bacteroidia > Flavobacteriales_D > Crocinitomicaceae > M0103. The sequence goes on from JBIKZR010000038.1 coordinate 122, forward strand.
TATAAAATCCTCCATTTCGCTTTTGTTAATCGGCTTAATGTTAGGAAGTTTCACCGGTGCGATTATTACCGCACTGCAAGCTGTAAGTTCCGCTCAGGAATTAAAAGCTTTTACCATTTGGACAATGGGTTCATTGCAGCAAACCCAGTTTGATCAATTACCTGTTATTTTACTCTTCTTTGTTATGGGGATTTCAATGTGTTTTTTCCTTGTGAAACCATTGGATGTTTTAGTTATCGGTGAAAAAAACACTGAAATTCTAGGACTGAATATAAAACGAATTCGGGTTTTGACGATAACCGTAACCGCAATTTTAACCGGTTTAACAACCGCTTTTTGCGGTCCAATAGCATTTGTTGGAATGGCTGTTCCGAATGTAACGCGCATTTTATTGAAGACACAATCGCACAGGAAATTACTACTGGCAAATCTGCTTTTCGGCGCGTTATTTTTAGTTTTAGCAGACAGCAGTATACAATTACTGGAATCCATCCTTCCGCTGCCAATTAATGCGTTTACATCCCTTATTGGTGCACCTTTGATTATATTAATTGTTTTAAAGCGCCTCAAATGATAGACTTCCATTCCGCTGAAATTGGGTATAAAACCATGTTGGTTCAGACAGGCGATTTAGTTTTAAAAGCTGGGGAAATTTACAGTTTGATTGGTTCGAATGGATCGGGAAAAACAACCTTTCTGCATACATTAATAGGTAAAAAAACACTTTTATCTGGAACTATTACGCTGAAAAGTAAATCCTTGATTTCGTATAAAACAAAAGAACTTGCGCGACAAATAGCGTTTGTGGAAGCAAAATTTGATGGCGTAGAATTCCTTACAGTAAGAGAATATATTTCAATGGGAAGAACTCCGCACACAGATACGTTTGGACGTTTGCGCGCAGCGGATATCGAACACGTTGAAAATGCGATTCGCACACTGTGTCTGGAAGAATTCACAGAGCGTTTCACTGCAGAATTGAGTGATGGTGAAAGGCAATTAATTGCAATTGCAAGAGCGTTGGCACAAGACACTTCTATTCTTGTTTTAGACGAACCAACTGCTTTTTTGGATTACGGAAACCGAAAGAGACTCATACGAACGTTAAGTTATATCGCAAACGATTTGGGCAAATGCATCTTATTTTCCACGCACGATATTGATTTATGTATCGAAGAAAAATTGAACTTACTTGTGATTGATCAAACAACACGCAAACTGCTTTCCTCGGTAAATCTGACAAAAAACGAACTGTTGCGGATTGGCTTTAACTTTTCTAATAAGGAGTAAGTAAAATTCTAGTTCTACTTATAGATTGTGGAATTATATTTTATTTGAACTCAGATTATACTTTTAGAAAGCATATTTTTCCCATCGATTCTTAACTTTTAATATGTTAGAAGAAAAAGCACGAGTATACTTTCAATCACAAAAAAAAGGAGAACCGAAAAAAACAATAGTTTATAATTTAGATCATTTTTAAATTTGTTTTCAAGAACTTTTTGATTTTGATTTTTTCAAACGAATTACTTTCCTAGTAGAGGATATTTTTCACGGTGGAAATGTGGAGCGCAGAAAGCAAATTGAATTTATTATCGGAGGAAAGCAAAATCATTTTCGCTTCTGGCACTTTTTGCTGAATCAATTCCGCTATTTTATCACCATTCGCGAAATACGGATTAACTCTATTCAAGTGACTATCCAAAATCACCAAATTTGGCTTCAATTCTAGATATTCCATGCATTCTTCCCACAAAGAAAAGGTAAAGACATAAAAGTTTGGCCTTTCCAAAATATTTTTAAGTAAATCGAGATAGCTGGTATTTTCATCTACACAAAAGATAATCAGATTCTTTTCTTTATTTTTTTCTATAAAGTAAGTTGCACCAAAATAATCTGTAATAACATTATTTGTTTGCATAGTTTATTTATATTAAGTTACTTTAGCATTACTAGTTCAGCTTGTATCCGCAAGAAAGTGATTCGAATTAAATTGAATTTAAACTTTGAATATTAATCCGTTTTTGGCTTTGCTCCTGAATCTCTTCTAAAACCAAAGGAAGTCGAAGCGTGAGAATATTTGCCATTTCTAGAAGCGTATCCATATCAGCGGATTGCTCAATTTCCATACATAATTCACCAATATTATTCATTCCAAGTAGCAGAAAATTTGGTTTTATCTTATGTGCAATACTTCTTAGTCGCTCATTATTCTTCTCGAGCAAAGCTTTATTCCAAGACACAAAATCCTCTTTGAAAGAAAACAAAAGATGTTTCAAGGTCGATTGCAGCAAATTTTCTTTCCCATTTGTAAACATTTTTAGGGTTTCCCAATTAATTTTATCTTCATAGATAACTTCACTTAAAATATTGATTTCATTTGCTGGAAGTAAATTTAGCATCTTTGAATATAAAAAATCCGGTTTGAAAGGTTTTGCCAAATAGTCGTTTGCACCAAATTCGTAGCACTTATTGATTTCCGTTTGAATTACATTTGCTGTCAATGCAAGGATTGGAATGCGCTTTAATTGTTGATCATCGGAATCTCGAATACATTGCATTGCCTGAAAACCGTCCATTATAGGCATTTGCATATCCATCAGGATGATATCAAACTGTTCGTTATGTAGAATATCGAGTGCAATTTGACCGTTTTCTGCAATAAGCACTTCTACGCCCTTTTCAACCAATAAATCTTTCGTCACCATTTGATTGACAAGATTATCTTCCACCATTAAAACACGAAGACCATTGAGGTTCAAGAAATCATCCTCTTGCTTTACTTTCGAATCGATTGAATTCACTTTTGCCTCAAGATATTTCAAACGAATGGTAAAACAGGAACCGTGGTTCAATTTACTTTTCACATCAATTGTTCCGCCTTGCAGTTCAACAAGATTTTTCACGATTGCAAGTCCCAAACCTGTGCCACCAAATTTTCGGGTGGTTTCACTTTCCGCTTGTGTAAACGCATCAAATATTTTTTCTTTCACTTCCTCTTCCATTCCGATACCGGAATCCGTGATTGTAAATTGGATTGTTTTCTCATCATCGAAATCTTCAATTAAAGAAACTTTTAGTTTTACGTCTCCTTTTTCGGTAAACTTTATTGCATTGCCAAGAATGTTGTACATAATTTGATTCAGGTGAATTTCATCTCCGATGACAAATTGTGGCACATCTGAATCAATTTCAGAAGAGAGTGAGAGATTTTTCTCATTTGCTCGTATTTCGAGAATAGAGACAACGGAACGCAGCAAATCATGCATATCAAATTCCGTATTAATACTATCCATTTTTCCAGCTTCAATTTTGGATAAATCCAAAACATCGTTGATAATTCCCATTAATTGCGCAGAAGATCTAGAGATTGCGTTGATATAGGAACGTTGCTTTTCCGACAACTCTGTTTTTTCTAAAAGATGATTCAAACCAATAATTCCATTTAAAGGAGTGCGGATTTCATGGCTCATATTAGCCAAAAACAGGGATTTCACCTGCGCTGTTTTTTCTGCATTCTTCTTGGCAATAATCAATTGTTCCTTGAAAATCTTCTCTTGTGTAATATCCCGCGCAACTACCTGGAAACCAATAATAGAATTGTCGTATTTTAAAAGGTGAATCTTTTGGCCAATCCAAATTTCCTCGTTTTGTTTAGTTAACAGTGGGAATTCAAAATAGCTGTTTTCCACTTTGTTTTGGAAGATGTTTTTGAAAAAGAAAAAGGCTTTTTGTTTGTATTCTGTTGAGATTAGATTCGTGTATTTCATGTGCATTAATTCTTCCCTCGAGAATCCGGTTTGTTGAATGGCGGATGAGTTTACATACGTAAAAAAACCTTTAAGATTAATACGATAAATAATATCGCTCACATTGTTTACGACTTGTTCAAAAAACTCTTCCGTCTGTTTTAACGTTTGGGTTGAAAAATCCTGTGCTTCTTTTATTTTCAATAATTTAAGGAAGCGATCATACGTAAACTGAATTTCCGTCTTAAGGTCAATCTGTTTAAATGGCTTCGTAACGTAACCATAATAGCCCGTTTTCTTGATTTCCGTTAACGTAACATCATCTGTGTAAGCCGTAAGAAAAACGATTGGAATATTATTGGTTTCATGAATGATCTTCGCGGTATCGATTCCCGTCAAATTTCCCTCCAAATTGATATCCATCAAAATCAGATCCGGCTTTAAACTTTCTATTTTTTCCAGACAATCTTCTCCAGAATAGGAAACGCCAATGACATCATGGCCTATATTTATTAGATGATTCCGTATATCTAGCGCAACAAGTCTTTCATCTTCCACTAAATATACTCTTAAAAACACTACCATTTAACACTTGATTTTTAGGTTATCTGCAAAAAGCAATTTTCATTACCAGCAAAATAATCGTGCATGCAATGTCGTTTTTTGTAATCTATTTTAAACTTTAGTCTAAAATGAAAATTACATTATTATTTTTTAATTTACTAATATATACTAATATACTTCTTACAAAACAGAACTTCATAACACAAATCAGTGTGTTAATTGTTCCAATACGTTCTTCAATTTTAAGTATCTATATTAGATTTTTACAGAAAATTCAATGAAAAGCGCTTTTATTTAAATGGAAATTTGGTTTAAAATTTTTCTGATACTATTCGTGCCACATAATGAATTAAATTTGTATATTGATTCAAATTACAAAAAAACCAACCAAATATGAACTGTATTATAATAGACGACGATTCATTTCAGAGACACATTCTCGCACAGTACATTGAACAAAGTGAACAACTTAACCTAGCGGCAGAATTCGATACCGCAACTAAGTCAATTAGTTATCTTGCAAAAAATCCTGTCGACATAATTTTTTTGGATGTTGAAATGCCAGAGATGAATGGTGTAGAATTTTTAGAAGAATTTAAACCATCCAACGAAATCATTTTAATTTCATCCGCAGAAAAATATGCTATTGATGGATTTCACATGAACGTTGCGGATTATTTACTGAAACCAATTTCTTTTGCGCGTTTCTCAAGAGCAATTTCAAAAGTGCAGGCGAAAAAGGAAGAAGGGAATACGAGTGAGAACACTACTGATTTCTTATTTATAAAGGATAAAGGAATTTACCATAAAGTGCAATTCACGGATATAATTTACATCCAATCTTCGAGCGAATATGTCATGATTCATACGAAGGCGAAACGGATCATGCTTTATTCATCGATGGATGGAATCTTAAAAAAGCTTCCGTCAAATTTCATGCGCGTGCACCGTTCCTATATTGTTAACCTCAATGCAATCGATCGCGTCAATGGAAATACTGTGGAGATAAACAACCATTCGATTAGTATTAGTAAGACGTACAATCTCGCATTAATGAATACTTTAGGATTAAAAGTTTCCAAACAGGAGAAAAGTGAACAATGAAACCACTATTACTTATAAAATAATAAATTAGAAAACAATTCTAAAAAATTAGTGTATTTATTGTTTTACTATTTTATACGTAAACTTCTCTATTTTGAAAAAATAAATTCCTTCTATCAAAAAGCGAAGATCGATTTTATCCAACACCTTTTGTTCGGATACAATTTCACCGGATAGGTTAAGTATTTGAATGGTTAAGGGAACCATACTCGGATTAGTGAAATTAACGAAATCTGCCGTTGGATTCGGATGGAATGTATATTCCATATCGAGTTCTTTCGATCCTAATTCGGAAAGAATAAATGGAAAACTCGTTTCAGAACAACTATTTTCGAACGTTACCTCCACTGTATAACTTCCTGTCTCTGTGGCAGTAAATGAAATTGAATTGGAATTAGGTAGCATGTTTCCATTTAAATACCATTGGTAGGAAATTCCACTTACTGAAGATGTTAAGGTGTTAAAGGATTCTGAAATTACAGGAAATAAACTCACTGAACAATTGGATTCCGAAAGGAAAGAAGTTGCTACGGTAGCAGCTACAAAATCAGCATATGCATCGCAATTTTCTCTCAAAGTAAAATCTAGCCAAGGATCCAGCACGCTATATGTTCGTTCTTGTTGTTGGGCTCTTGTGATAGAAATTCCTGTGGATGAAGTTGTCTCCCCAAAATCACAATTAAAATTTGTATTGGCATAATAGCAGTGTCCACCGCCAAGAATCGACACAAATGTTTTACAACTGGAATTCAATCCTTGGTAAATTGGTGTATGGTGATCCGCTGCGGGCGTAACACCATCTTGGCTTCCAGAAAAAATAAGCGCTGGAACGGTAACATTTACTGCTGCAGAAATCGCAGAAGGCGTTGTATTTGCTGGCGCAAGACCAACAATTGTTTTGATGGAAGAATTATTTTCTGCAGCAAGAATCGTTGCGCCACCGCCCATTGAATGGCCGATTATTGCTGAATTTGGATGGATTTTACCAAATAAGATAGAACCCGAGGAAGCATTGAGTTCTTGAACCTTTTGAACAACTAGGCGCAAATCCTTTCCAAATTCCCCGTGGCTTGGAGAAAACGTTCCTTCGGTGCGTGGAAATGCAACGATGTAACCCAAACTTGAATAATGTTCCCAAATATTTTGGTAGGCGTCCCAAGACATTACAAAACCGTGTCCAAAAACGATTACCGGAAACACACCGTTTGAGGCTGCAACATTATTTCCAGCGCTTACGGCAGGATAATATATTTCTGTTTGGATTTGTCTTCCTGTTCCTCCACCCGTTCCAAATCCACCCGTTCTAGTTGGATCGTTGAATGTTATTGTTGCATGTCCAATAGCAAATTGTGCTTGAAATCCCGACAGAAATAAAAAAAGAAAAAGAATGCTTAATAGTATGTTTTTCATAAAATCACGACTTAAAATACGATAGCAATAGTACCAATTTTTTTATGTAAATTCAATTTTTCTTATACCGTATTTCCAAATCTTGGATTACCGCAGCAATTATCTCCTTTATTTGTTTGAAATCGTGCTCTATTTTCAATTTATTTGGATTTGGTTGCATGGCACTCTTTTCCATTTCTCTTGCTAGTTCCATTGCGCCAACAATTGCAAAAATATCCATCGTTGGTTTCAGTTGATGCGCTGCACGATGAATTGCTTTGAAATCGTTTGAAAGCAATCCTTCCCTAATCTGATTGAGATAGTTTGGAGTTTCAATTTTAAACGTTTCCAAAATCTCTGTTACGAAGGTAGACTCTAATCCTGCCAAGGCTTCTATTTGCGCCAATGAATAGCGTATTTCCGAATTGTCTTTCTGTATAAAATCCATATCGATTCACATATTATGGTTAGTCGAGAAGGATTTACTTAACATTTACCTTCCTTGATCATTCTGTAGATTGTTGATTTTCCAATTTGGAGCTTCTCGGATACTTTTGCAACATTATTATCGTGTTTTATCAAATAGCCTTTTATAATTTTGCCATTGTATTCTTCTAGGGTAAGTTCTTCTTGAATAAAATCATCGACATCCATTCGCTTGTTAAATAAAATATCATCTGCTTCCAAAATAGTGCTATCGCTCATCACTATCGCGACTTCCACAATAGCTTTTAATTCACGCACATTACCTGGAAAGGAATAATTCATTAATTTTTCCAAGGCATCTTGCGAGAAATCTTTGATTGGCAACTTATTTTCTCTACAAAATTCAGAAACGAAATTTTTCGCCAACAAAACGATATCGTTTCCCCGTTCTTTCAAAGGTGGAAGTTCTAATCGGATTCCTAACAATCTATAATAAAGATCTTCTCTAAATCTACCTTCTTTAACCTCCTGAAGCAGATCCCTGTGTGTTGCAACAATGATGCGCACATTTATCGGAATAACTTTATTTGAACCTAATCGGTTTATCTCCCGTTCTTGCAATGCTCTTAGTAATTTTGATTGCATGCTTAAACTCATTTCTCCAATTTCATCCAAAAAGACGGTTCCATTATTTGCCTCTTCAAATTTACCTGCTCGTGCTTGATCCGCTCCGGTGAAAGCACCTTTCTCGTAACCAAACAATTCGCTTTCAATCAATTCTTTGGGAATAGCAGCAACATTTATTGCAACAAATGGTTTTTTCATTCTGTCCGAATTAAAATGAATCGCTTTTGCTGCCAATTCTTTTCCTGTTCCAGTTTCGCCATTGATAGTTACGGTAATATTTGCGCGGGAAGATTTCTCTAAAAGCGAAAATATCCGCTGCATCGGTGCACTAGAGCCTTTGATGTATTTTCGAAAATTATATTTAGCCGAAATTTCAGTGGATAAAAGTTCCACCTCATCGTATAATTCCCGTTTTTCATTTGCTTGGTGCACCGCATGCCATATTTTTTCCATGGAATGAGAATCCTTCAAAATATAATCGTAAGCACCAGATTGAATTATTTCAACAGCTTTCGCTAAATCATCCTGACCGGAAAGCACGATAACCTGAATAGTAGGAAAATCTTTTTTAATTTTTTTTAATAATTCCAATCCGGAGATATCTGGCAGTTTAATATCCAAAGTAACCACATTTGGCTTCAAATGTAGTTTTTTCAGGAAAGATTCTCCGTCATTAAATATGCTGATCTCCAATTCAGTATCCATTGATAACTTATGGTTCAACATTTTAGAATACAACAAATCATCCTCTACGATAAAAATTTTAGACTTTCCCAATTTGAAATTTTTTCCCAAATTAAGAAATAATACGCACGCAGTAGTTAAAATTTCTATTTTTTTGGTTTTTGAATTGAATCATCCCATTTCAACCTGCCCAGCCTTCTCTGTCCAAACTTCGAAATTGAATCGCTTCCGCTAAATGATTCGGAAGGATAGAATCTTGGTTTTCTATGTCCGCAATTGTTCGAGCGACCTTCAAAATACGATCATATGCTCTTGCAGATAATCCCATTCGATCCATTGCAACTTTCAAAATTTGCGTTCCCGCTTCGTCAATTTTACAAAATTCATTCAAATCGTTCTGTGACATTTGTGCATTGCAGTGAATACCACTCCTTAATCCGTACCGACTTTGCTGTAAATGTCGCGTTGCCTCTACCCGTTTTCGAATTTCACGGCTACCTTCAATTGGAATATCATTTGTTAACTCGTCAAATGAAACCGGCGTTACTTCCACATGCAAATCGATGCGATCCAATAAAGGACCAGAAATTTTATTCAAGTAGCGCTGCACCACTCCAGGTCCGCAAACACAATCTTTGTCCGGATGGTTGTAATAGCCACACGGACATGGATTCATTGCTGCAACTAACATAAAACCCGCAGGATAATCTACCGAAAATTTCGCGCGAGAAATCGTAACATAACGATCTTCGAGCGGCTGGCGCATGACTTCCAAAACCGTCCGTTTGTATTCCGGTAATTCATCCAAAAACAAAACACCGTTGTGCGCAAGGGAAATTTCGCCCGGTTGCGGATAGCTCCCTCCACCAACTAGCGCAACGTCCGAAATTGTGTGGTGTGGTTTTCTGAACGGCCGTTGCGTAATTAATCCTTTTTCGCCGCGGATTTTTCCTGCAACGCTATGGATTTTGGTTGTTTCTAATGCTTCTTCCAAACTCATGGGCGGCAGAATTGTAGACAATCTCTTTGCAAGCATCGATTTTCCTGCGCCAGGAGGACCAATGAGAATTAAAATAG
>JBIKZR010000039.1:0-9731 GCA_044354635.1 Crocinitomicaceae bacterium
GAAATAAAGGTGAAATTCCCCTTCAATAATTCATCCCGGAAGATGTATCCCATGTAATTGTCGATCGTCCCAACCATTTGAAAGTCTGAGTTTCCTGTTTTAGCAGCCAATTTCTCTAAAAGCACGTTTTTCGGGTTAAATCGGAATAGCATTTCTTCGATTGTAATTTTGTCGGACAAATCTTTGGAGGCGTAGAGCATGTTTTTTAACTCCAAAGTTCCTTCTGCTTTAAATGCTTCGTAATCGCCCTTATCCATGGAACTCATGCGTCCATTTACAGAAACATCTGCGTTCATTTTACCGGAATACGATTCGCCTTCTGCCATTGGGATTACCTTTTTCAATGTTGCAAGATCCAATTTTGCTTTAATTTTCGAAACGAGCAATGGATCGGTCATAGGATTGCGCATCTTTAAATTTGCGTCTATGGAATTCCCAACAAAATCAGCGTGAAATTTGGCAACATCAATTGTCATTTTATCCATTTCTGTTCCGCCTTCAAATTTAGAATTTGCATCCAATACAATATTTGTAATCGTACCGGGAAGATCTGGATATCGAATGGAAGCATTCGCTGCGTTTAGCGTAAAATCCCATCCTGGCATGCTTGTTTCGTCCATTCTGCCTTTCACGAATCCTGCCATTTCCATATTTCCGGTTGTTACCATATCTTCATAACCAGTTTTATAAAATGTTGGAAGCAAGGATAGAAATTCTTTGAACGTTGCTTTAGATGCGTCCAATTTTAGATCCATTGCATCGTAATCCTCAAACATTTCATAGAATCCGTCCACGGAAAAATTTAATGCATTTAAGTTGAATTTATTTTCTTTTAGGGTGAATTTGGAGGATTTATCTGTGAATTCCATTAAAAAATTCGCCAAAACTGTGGTTTTAACATCTGTTAAATAGGAAATTCCATCCATGTCAAACGAAAACTGATCCATATTGGTACTTGTTTCAAAATCGACAATTGACTCCGTTAAATCGCCTTTTCCAGAATGGTTTAAGTTTTTGATTTTTAACGACATATCGTACGCTTGGTCGTCGTAATTAACCGTTCCTTTTGAGATACTGTATTTCTTCAGGGAAAGTTTGAAATTGGAAGGTTCTTCTAGTTCCTCAGGTGTTTTTATGGAATCGGGCTTTACAATATCGTAATTTGCAGTGCCATCTTTTAAAATACGGATATCGAAAGATGGTTCTTCCAGGTGAATTGCATCGATTTCAATTTGAGATCCACCAACAACATTCCAAAAGCCAACATCTGCGCGAAACTGTTTGATTTTGGCAAGTTCAATTCCCTTGAATTTTCCTGTTCCAACAAGTTTTGTATCGTCCAGTTGAATTGTCATATTGGGAAATGTACTGATAAACGTCAGGTCAAAATCGCCCATGGATAATTCCGCTATCAACGATTTGTTTACCTCTTTAATTACCAAATTTTTTAGTTGATTTTTAAAAATTATTGGAACCAGCAGTAAAAGGATAATGAGTGCACCAAGACTTATTCCTGTCCACTTTAAAATTCTACCGACCAAACTCTTTTTCTTTTTTTCTTTCGCGCTCATATTTTTTTCTCCTTCTAATTTTGCGATATTTGTTACCTTTCCGATAATTCAGAGTAAAAATAACGAAATAATGAAAGAATTAGTGCTATTTGCTGCGTTTTTGTTCTTGTTTTTCAATGGACAAAGTCAAATATTAATCGGTGGAGAAACTTCTGCTACCGATAAAAACCTAAAAGCAAAAAAAGATAAACAGAAATCAGATAGTTTACGCTTAAATATGCCGGATGCCGGAACTGCAATTTATTTTAGTGCAAATTGGTCAAAATCATTCCGTTACTTAGATTCAAATGGCGAATTGTATGGCGATTCGCTTGGTTTGAGAGCAAATGAAACGTCTTTGAATACATGGTCTTATGGCGTTGGAATTCAAAATCAACTCTCGAAACATGTGATGTGGGATGGTGGAATTTCATTTGTTAATAATGGTGAAAGTTATTTATTTACCGGAAAAGACACTTCTTATGCTTACCAGACTTTCTATAAATATATTTCCATGCCTTTACGCTTGAATTATACCTATTCCGTAGGAAGTGCACTGAAATTATTTGTTGGCGGAGGATTATTGCCTCAATTATTTTCTAGTTACCGACAAGAGCGCCAGTGGACAACAACAAAAAATTACAAAGATGAAGAAACTATAAAAACCAAAACGGGTTACAATACATTTGCTATCAGTGCATTATTTAATGCTGGGTTTATGTTGAATTTCCAAAACAACTGGTCATTATTGGTTTCTCCGGAAGCGCGCATTCAATTTAATTCTTCCTATACAAAAATGTCAGAATATGTGCATAAAAATAGGGCGTATGGCGTAACATTTGGATTGGTCAGAAATTTATAGTTTTCGATGAAAGTACAAGATGTAATAATTGTTTTGGAAGATTTCGCACCAAAATCTAGCCAAGAATCGTATGATAACGCAGGATTATTGGTAGGAGATAAAAACCAGGAAATTACTTCCGTTTTAGTCTGTTTAGATTGCACCGAGGAAGTTGTTCAGGATGCAATTGAGAAAGGATGTAATTTAATTATTGCCCACCATCCAATTATTTTCAAAGGATTGAAATCCTTGACAGGAAAGAACTACATCGAACGAACAGTTTTGTCTTGTATACGGAATGGAATTTCACTTTATGCTATTCATACGAATTTGGACAACTATGAAAAAGGGGTGAACTTTGAAATTGGAAAACGAATTGGATTAAAAAACCTTCAAATTTTAGCGCCAAAAGTGGGTGTTTTATTAAAATTGGTGGTTTATGTGCCGAAAGAACACGCAGAAATATTGAATGCAGCAATTTTTGCAGCAGGAGGGGGAAAGATTGGTAATTATGAAGATTGCTCTTTTCAGACAGAAGGAATTGGTGCTTTTAAGCCGGTTGGTGATGCAAAACCTAAAATTGGAGTTTTGGGAATCACGGAAAAAGTTGCAGAAATTAAAGTGGAATATTTAGTTAGTACACACCGTTTGCAAACTGTTTTAAACGCAATGCGTTCAGCACATCCCTACGAAGAAGTTGCGCACGATATTATCGCTTTGGAAAACAAAAACCAAACAGAAGGTAGTGGTATGATTGGTGAGTTGGAAATAGAAATGGAGGAGTTTGAATTTTTGAAAAAGCTGAAAAACACGTTTCATTGTGGCGCAATTCGACACACATCTCTCTTAAACAAAAAGATTAAAAAAGTAGCTTTTTGCGGAGGTTCCGGAAGTTTTTTACTGGAAAAAGCAAAATCGGAAAAAGCGGATATTTTTATAACAGGAGATTTCAAATACCACGAGTTTTTTGACGCGGAAAATGAAATTTTAATTGCGGATATTGGCCATTATGAAAGCGAACAATTTACTTCTAATTTAATTGCTGATATTTTGAAGAAAAAATTTACTACCTTTGCCGTTCAATTAACGGGAATTAATACGAATCCTATAAATTATTTTTAGCACATGGCAGTAACTGCGACTAAGAAAGAGGTAACAGTGGCGGAAAAGTTAGACGCCCTTTATGAGTTACAAAAGATTGATTCAGAGATCGATAGAATCCGCACGATTCGTGGAGAATTACCATTGGAGGTGCAGGATTTGGAAGATGAATTGCATGGCTTAGAAACGCGTATTAACAAAATCGCAGAAGAGGCAAAAGACCTTGATACGGAAGTAGTTGATCGTAAAAATGCTATCAAGGACGCTGAAACTGCGATTGCTAAATACAAAGAGCAACAAAATAATGTTCGCAACAACCGCGAGTTTGAATCTTTAGCAAAAGAAATCGAATTCCAGGAGTTGGAAATTAAATTGCACGATAAAAAGGGTAAAGATGCGAAGTTGCGTGTTGTCAATAAGAAAGAATTATTGGAAGAGGCAAAAGAACGTTTCGAATTCCGTAAGGGCGATTTAAATACAAAACAAGCAGAGTTGGATGAAATCGTTGGTGAAACGAAAAAAGAAGAAGATGCATTGTTGAAAAAATCAGAAGATGCGAAGAAGAAAATTGATGCGCGTCTTGTTTTTGCATATAATCGTTTAAGAGATAATGCAAAAAATGGTCTTGCAGTTGTTCCTGTCGATAGAGATGCATGCGGCGGTTGTTTTAACAAAATTCCACCACAACGTCAATTGGACATTCAAGCGAAGAAAAAAGTTTTGGTGTGTGAGCACTGTGGACGAATTTTAGTTCCTAGCGAAGAACTAGAAGAGGCATAAAAATTAAACGGTATTTCCGTTTCAATAATAGTGTTAGGGTGGATTTTTTCCGCCCTAACTTTTTTAAGGAAATTTATATTTCAGTAAATTACACAAGCGCATGAAATTCAGCGACTACAATATTTCTCCTTTAATAAAAGAACAATTGGCTGTAATGGGTTTTAACAAACCTACAGATATTCAATTTAAAGCGATTAAGCATATTTTGGATGGAGAGGATGTTATGGCTGTGGCGCAAACTGGCACTGGAAAAACGGCTGCCTTTGCAATTCCAGTTATCGATAAATTGGAAGGTAGGAATCGAAAAGGCTACAAAGGAATCCGCTGCCTAGTTATGGTTCCTACGAGAGAACTTGCAAAACAAATCTCAGGTGTTTTCAATGAAATCGGAAAACGGACGCGAATTAAAACGTTTGGTTTATTTGGTGGAGTGGAACAAGAACAACAAATCCGAACGTTGGATAATGGTTTGGATGTTTTGGTTACAACGCCCGGTCGTATGTTTGATTTGATTTCTCAAGGACATTTGGATATTTCCAAACTAGAGTTTTTAGTGTTGGATGAAGCCGATTTAATGTTGGATCTTGGATTTATGAAAGATATTCAGGATGTTATGAAGCACATTCCTAACAGAAGACAAACGCTATTTTTTACAGCAACAATTTCCAAAAAAATAAAATCATTAGCATATACGGTTGTTAGAGAAGCGATTAGAATTCAAATTTCACCAAAAAATCCTGTCGCTAAAAATATTGATCATGCTGTTGCATTTGTCGATATGGACGATAAGCGCTTTTTTCTGGAAAACATATTGAAAGAATACGAAGAAAAGCAATTCATTGTTTTTGCGCGAACAAAAGTGCGGGTGGAAAGAATTGTTGCTGCGATGCAACGGGTTGGTGTTAAATCAGAAGCGTTGCACGGTGGAATTGAACAAAAAGAGCGTTTCGTGATTTTGGATCGTTTTCGTTCTGGTGAAAATAAAGTACTGATAACAACAGATGTTGCTGCGCGAGGAATCGATATTCCAACCATGGATTATGTCATAAACTATGACCTTCCAGACGATGCTGAAAATTATGTTCACCGTTGCGGAAGAACCGGACGTGGAAACAAAAAAGGCCAAGCATTGTCATTTTGCAGTGAAGCGGAAAAACCATTATTGGAAGCAATTGAAGCGTATACCGGAGAAGAAATCGAACAATACGAAATTTCCAAAGACGATTACATGGATATTCTGAACGATTCAGATGACGGTTCGTACGATTGGAAGAAATTACTGGATAAATCAAATAGCGAAGACGGAACAGAAGACGAATGGTAAGGAGTTTTCCTTCGTTAGATAATATTTACTTCGCGTTCTAAGGTAACACCAAATTTCTCCTCTAGATCTTTAATTATTCTCGAAGATAGTCGGAAGATTTCAGTTCCGGTTGCTCCGCCATAATTCACCAATACCAAGGATTGAAATTTATGAACGCCATATTGGTTATACGTTTTTCCTTTCCAGCCAGCTTGCTCAATCAACCAGCCTGCAGGTAATTTACGCATCCCATTTTCCGCTGGAAAATTTGGAATATCCGGAAATGTTTTTTTAATCTCTGCCACGGTAGCCTCAGAAACAACTGGATTCTTGAAAAAACTTCCTGCGTTTCCAATAATCTTTGGATTCGGAAGTTTGGAATTACGAATTGCAATTACGGCCTTACTAATATCTTTAATGGTTGGTTTTGAAACCCCCATTTTCTTAAGCTCAAATTCGATTGCTCCGTAACTGGTATTTAAATTTGGGTTTTTTGTCAAGAGAAATGTAACCGATAAAATAATATATTGTCCTCTAAGTTTCCCTTTGAAAACGCTTTCTCGGTAGCCAAATTCGCAAGCAGCGGCATCAAATATATGGATTTCACCCGTTTCGATATGGTATGCTTCTAATTCTTGGAAAACATCTTTTATTTCAACACCGTATGCGCCAATATTTTGCATTGGACTAGCGCCAACACTGCCTGGAATTAAACTTAAATTTTCAACACCCGCAAAACCTTTGCGAATGCAGGAAATGACAAATTCATTCCATTCTTCTCCAGCGCCAGCTTTTACAACCGCACGCTGCGCATTTTCTTCTAGTATTTCGAAGCCTTTGATTTCATTCTTTATTACTAAACCGTTATAATCTTCTGTAAACAAAATATTACTTCCACCTCCAAGAACTAATAATTTTTCATTTGGAAGCTGCTGCAATATTGTTGAAAGCTCTTCTGTGGATGAAAAAGTTGCAAAATGAGCCGCTTTTGCGGTTAACCCAAAAGTATTGAATGGCTTAAGATCAAATTCGTGTGAAATCATGTTGTAAAAATAAGAATTATTTAGCCATCAGTTAACAAAAGTCTCGTAAAACAAGCTATTTTACCTTTTTTTGGGTGGAAAAAGAGTTTTTATTTCACTGGATAATGAATTCGCTACTTTCTTGAGTTTTTGGGTATTCTTTCTAGCGCTTTTCTTATTTTTACAGTATGCAACTCAAAAAATGTACAATCGAAGAAATTAATTCCCTCAATAAGAACACTTTAATGGAGGTTCTGGGAATTGAATGTATTGAAATTGGAGAGGATTATATTATTTCTACCATGCCGGTGGATGAAAGAACGCGCCAGCCAATGGGTTTGTTGCATGGTGGAGCAAGCGCGGCTTTAATCGAAAGCGTCGGTTCAATGGGTTCACAATTATTGATGGATGTTTCTAAAGAATATTCCGTTGGATTAGAAATAAATGCCAACCATATCGGTTCTGTCAGAAGTGGAAAAGTAAAGGCGGTTGGAAGAATTATTCATGCGGGCAAACGAACGCATTTGTGGCAAGTGGATATTTTTGACATGGAAACGGAGAAGTTGGTTTGTACGGGACGATTAACCTGCATGGTAATTCAACGCAGCTAAGATGCTGGAAACAATAAAATACCGTATTCCTGGAGAAAAGGTGGTAGAACAAAATGGTACTTTTATTCTTGCGGATAAAAAAGCGAATCCTTCTGGTTTTATTCTTAGCGACTTTCAAATGAATTCAGTGTATCAATTTGTTCCATCCGACATGCCGCTGAAAAAGAAGCATGTTTATTTCTTCCAACGAAAAACGCCAGTTGTTCTATCCAAAGATAATTATTTGTTAAGAGCGCATTATTTGCTGCAGATGATGCAAATGTCCGCCGTTTTAAAAGTTGTTTTCTCCCGAATTAAAAAAGTAGTTTTTGATGAAAAAAAGACACATGATTTTTTCGAAGCTTTGGTTAAAGAATATCCAAATGCCTTTGTTTACTTAATTTCAAGTAAACTTTTCGGAACGTGGGTTGGAGCAACGCCTGAAACCTTAGTAAGTATGGACGGTAATTTGGGTTTTACGATGGCCTTAGCTGGAACAAAAAAAATAACCGATGTTTCGCCATGGGGAACGAAAGAGAAAGAAGAGCAAGATTTTGTAAGTCAATTCATTCTAACAAATCTTAGGAAGAAAAAATACGATTCCATACAAATTACAGGACCGCAGGAAATTACGGCAGGACCTGTAAAGCATTTACGCACGGATATTTCCTTCAGTTTGGAACAAAAAGATTTTTTTTCGACGGTTAAACTTTTGCATCCAACACCAGCGGTTAGCGGTTTACCCCAAAATAAAGCATTGGATTTAATAGCCAAATTTGAACCGCAAAATCGAGAGTTGTACGCAGGAATAATTGGTGTTACAAGCACAGAGAAAAGTAAATTATATGTAAATTTGCGCTGCTGTCAACTAAAACGAGGCGCAGCATATTTGTATTTGGGTGGTGGTTTTACCAAGGATTCAATTCCGGAGATGGAATGGGAGGAAACGGAAAATAAAAGTAGGACATTACTGAACATTCTTCAAAAAATTTAGTTTTAAGTAAATGATCTCAAGCAATAAAATAGGCGTTAGAATACTGGTAGAGCAATGTGTTTCCCATGGAATGAAAAATGTTGTTTGTTCACCGGGTTCTAGAAATGCCCCAATCGTTATTGCGCTAGATGAGCATCCTGACGTTACGTGTTTTGTTGTCCACGACGAACGAAGTGCTGCATTTTTTGCTTTGGGAATGGCGCAGCAGTTAAAAGAACCAGTAGGTATTATTTGTACTTCGGGTTCTGCTGCATTGAATTATTTTCCTGCTGTTGCGGAAGCTTTTTACCAGTGCGTTCCTTTGGTTGTAATTACTGCCGATCGTCCAGAAGAATGGATAAATCAAGGGGATGGACAAACAATCGTGCAAAAAAATGTTTTTGGTGAACACGTCCGTTATGCCTGTCAATTTTCAGAAAAAATAAATTCCGAAGACCAAAAATGGTATTTGGAACGGGAAATTTCGATTGCTTTCTCAGAAGGAAATACCGTTTGGAAAGGTCCAATCCATTTTAATATTGCGCTGAATGAGCCTTTATATGGAACGGAAGAAGTTGAACTGGAACAAACCAGAAAAATTGAGCTTGTTCGCGGAGCTTTTCATTTGACATCGAGCAATAGAATTGCGTGTGAAAAAGCAATGCAGTTGGAACGAAAAATGGTTATCTGCGGACAGTTGGATGCGAATCCAACGCTGTTAGCCCAACTCAAAATCTTTGCGGAAGATACTTCGGTAGTCGTTTTAGTAGAAAACACATCCAATTTGGTAGATATGCAATTTGTCCATTGTATCGATCGAACGTTGAATTCTATTACGGAGTTAGAATTGGAAAATTATGCGCCAGATTTATTGATTACAATCGGAGGAGCTGTTGTTTCAAAAAAAATCAAAGCATTTATCCGTAAACAGAAACCGAAATTGCATTGGAGAGTAGGGTTTGAATTTCCATATATGGATACATATCAATGCTTGTCGCATTCGTTTCTTGCGCAACCAGAAATCTTTTTCAGTGAATTAAACAGCTTGAAATACGATAAAAATTGTTCGAATTTTGGGTCTAAGTGGAAACAATTGGATTTTACCATTCAAGATAAGATGCCAACATTTTTCGAGAAAGTTGCCCATTCCGATATTAAGGTTTTTGAAACGATTTTGGATTATTTACCGGAAATGTCGCATTTGCACATGGCGAATAGTTCCGTTGTGCGGTATTGCCAATTATTCGACCCAATTAAATCCATAAAATACTGGTCAAATCGCGGAACAAGCGGCATCGATGGAAGTTCAAGCACAGCATGTGGTGCAGCAGCAATGCAAAAAGATGATTTCCATATTTTAATTTCTGGAGATATTTCTTTTTTCTACGATAGTAACGCTTTTTGGAATCGCTATTTAACACCAAATTTGCGTGTTATAGTTATCAATAATGGCGGTGGAGGAATCTTCAAAATTATTCCGGGACCATCTTCTTCAAAACAATTGGAAAAGTATTTTGAAGCGCAGCACAGCTATGATGCAAAACATATTTCAGAAGCTTTTGGATTGGAAT
>JBIKZR010000309.1:0-3168 GCA_044354635.1 Crocinitomicaceae bacterium
AATCGCTGATCATGGTAACGCAGATAGCGCCTTAAATGCGGATGGAACGCCAAATACAGCACATTCATTAAATCCGGTTCCGATTGTTTTAGTGAGTAAAGAAAAGGGCCTTAGTTTAAAGGATGGAATTTTAGCCGATGTTGCGCCAACCATTTTACGGAGAATGGGAATTGCTGCGCCAATGGAAATGACTGGCATATCCTTGGTTTAATCCAACTTTATTCAACTATTTTTTTACTTGTTTTGCGACTTATTTAGAATAGAAGTGGTGGAGAATCCTTCCACTAGATCAATAGCACAAACTTCCCCTCCGTTCTCACGGACAATATCTGATCCAACAATATATTTCTTGGATAATTTGTCTGTTTCCTGCGGATCGTAATCAGCTCCTTTTACTAAAATTTCTGGAAGTAACGCCTCGATAACGTTCAGCGGCGTCTGTTCCTCAAAGAAAACGACGAGATCTACAAATCCGAGTGCTGCCAATACAAGTGCACGAGCATCCTCTGGATTAATTGGTCGATTATCGCCTTTTCCTTGCTGTTTTACAGAAAAATCTGTATTTATTGCAACAACAAGTCTATCACCCAGATCTGCTGCTTTTGCCAAATACGTTACGTGTCCCTTGTGCAAAATATCGAAACAACCATTCGTAAAAACGATTTTTTCATTTTTCAGCTTCCAAATAGCGATGCGTCTTTTTGCAGCATCGATGGAAAGGATTTTATTCTCCAGATTGGATAGTCGGCTCATTTTCTTTGGAAAAATTCTTTGGTAATAAAGCTAATGAAATTAAACCTAATACAATCATCAAAAGAGTTTGGGTAATCCAAATCAACATTCCGAGTGCATTTCCTATTGCACGTGCATCTGTTGGATGTTCTTCACCGATAAGCGATGCTACAACGAGTCCAACAAGCAATGGATAAATCCCAATTCCACCATTTGTAAACAAAATCCCTAAAGATCCAGCGATAAAACCGAGTAAAATCCCAGAAAAAGGAATGGAAGACGTTTGTTCAAGTGCCTGAAAAGGAAGTGCGAACATAGCAACGTAACAGCCCCAAATTAGTGCGGTTTGAAAAAGATAAGCAATAGGCTGTTTCAATTTAAAAATGGATAAAAGCCCACCAAATACTTCCTTTGTAAATCGAATAAACTTTTGACGAAATTTATTTTTAAACACAAAAAGATAAGCGAAAACAATCCCCATGAGTAAAACAATGCTGTAAATCACTATTCTCCAGGGAAAACCTGCCTCCTGTCCATTTGTTGGTCCGCTAAATTCAATTTCTATTAACGACTTAATTTTAAAAAAATCATCAAATCCAATAACGGCAGTTAAAACAGCGATTAAAATTAAAACGACTAAATCGACAGCTCTTTCACCGATGATTGTGCCAAAAGAAGAAGAAAATGGAATACCATCTGAACGGTAAAGCATGGCAGAGCGAGAAGCTTCGCCAGCGCGGGGAATTGTTAAATTAACAAGATATCCAATCATCACGGCGTGGTATCGATTCCAGAAATTTGTTTTGTGACCAAGCGGCTCAAGTACGTATTTCCATCGGAAAGCGCGCGCTAAATAAGCAATAACTCCTAAGATCAAAGCCAAAATTATCCAAAGGTAGTTTGCGTTATAAATTGCAGTGTAAAATGATTCTAACTTTTTCGGATCTTTCGCCATATCGGAAAAGAAAACCCAAATTAAGTAAATGCCCAATAAAAGTGGCATTACCGTTTTTACCAATGCCAGTAGAAACTTTTTATTCATTAATCAATTAAATTAGTCTCTTCATTCGGAAACACTAAACTTGGTTTAAACGATTTTGCTTCTTCAAATTCCATGTAACCGTATCCAATGATAATGATCACATCTCCCATCGCTACGCGTCTTGCAGCAGGCCCATTCAAACAAATCGTTCCAGAAGATCGTTCGCCCTTGATTACGTATGTTTCAAAACGTTCACCATTGTTAATATTTACAATTTGAACGCGTTCACCTTCAATTAAATTAGAAGCTTCCATTAAGTCTTCATCAATCGTAATACTTCCGATATAATTCAGATCTGCTTGCGTAACTTTTACACGGTGGATTTTAGATTTTACTACTTGTATCAACATTTTTTATCTATTCGGGAAACAAAGGTAACGGAAATTTAAAAAGACAAAAGGAAAATTTATTTTAAAGGAAGATTAGTAAGAAAATCGGATACATTCTTCACGGTCTTGCCAAAGATCTTCCAAAGAAATTTGCAATTCAGCGTTTCTATTCAACCATTTTTGAAGGTAATCTTGGTGTAAAACTTTTTTCCAATCGCCAACTTGTTGCGGTTCAATACGTTGTTCACGCACAATTTTTGTTTCAATAAATACCATTCTATCTAGTGCGGAAGTAAAATCAAAGCGATTTTTAGCGTAGCGCAAGTAACAATGCATTTCAGGAATGCTTTTGTAGGATTTATCCTTAAAAAAATCGTTTAAAACTGGATGCGTTATTTCATTCATTAAAAAAATCCCTGCAATCAATTCAATTTCAGTTTGTCCGTTTTCTTCTGCTAATATAGCCAATAGAGCATGCTTTGAAGAACATGTTCCTCGGTTTTCAGTTAAAACCAACCTAAAATCGTTTACCTCAGATATTCTACCAAATGGAATATTTTTCACGAATTGACACGCTTCCTGAAAAGTTGTAATACCATTTTCACAAAAAAGGAATGAAAACTCGCCCCTAACTAGAGGAAAATTTACTATTTCCACGTTTTTCATTTTGGCAGTCCGATACGTAAATCCTTGCCGGAAATAGTTCGTTTTTCATCCATCGGAATTTTTTTGGAGAAGATCCAGATGCCACCTTTCACCTTCCCAGTAATTCGAACCGTGACCTTCTCGGCTTTTGCATATCTTAAAACGGTGAGCATCGCGCCATCCTCCAAAACAGCAAGAAGTGGAACAGCTAAATCGTTCTCTTTTTTTGCTTTGAGTTTCAATTTTTCATCCAACAAAACAGTTCCCATGAATTGATCTTCCATGTAAACATCTACTATGGACGGTTTTATTTTTATACCAAACCAATTTGGGTTCACGATTTTAACGGCTACTGTAAAGGAGATGTTTTTGCCGTCAATCTTATTCAACTGTATTCCTTCCGTTCCTATAAACTCAGGC
>JBIKZR010000310.1:0-3161 GCA_044354635.1 Crocinitomicaceae bacterium
AAAAATCAAACTTTTATAAGGATTTGGTGGGGCTTTTGAATTGGGATGATTCCGCCAAAAAGAGTAAGAAACAGAATGAAAATGAGGTAAAACAAAAACGAGAATGACGCTCTCGCTCTCATTCTCGTTTTGTTTTTGTGACCCCGAAAGGATTCGAACCTTTGACCTTCGCCTTAGAAGGGCGTTGCTCTATCCAGCTGAGCTACGGGGCCATTTTCAATTGATAACATTTATCAATGTTATCAATTTTTCTCACTTTGTGAAATAAAAAAAGGGGGATGATTGCTCATCCCCCTAGTCGGGGCGGCAGGATTCGAACCTGCGACCTCCTGGTCCCAAACCAGGCGCGATGACCGGACTACGCTACGCCCCGAGCTTATCATCTTTTTTATTTCAAAATTTCTGAATCGTTTTCCAGAAAGCGAGTGCAAAAGTAATCAAATTATTATCATTTGCAATTCTATTCGTAATAAAAGAATGTAGAAAAAAATCAATTCATCCCTTCTTCCTTCATTACGTTGCGGAGAGAGCGGGATTATCTCAACTTTCTTTCGTCAGTTTTCGATGGACTTGCGTCTCGAACCTTTTTCTGGTTCTCGTCCCTTCTTCCTTCATTACGTTGCGGAGAGAGCGGGATTCGAACCCGCGGTACAGTTACCCGTACGTCAGTTTAGCAAACTGGTGGTTTCAGCCACTCACCCATCCCTCCAAGGGTTCAAAGAACTCGGTCGCAAAATTAGTTAATTCGTTGACATTTCAAAGTAATTTTTTTAAAAAAGTGAAATAAACACGTTTTATTTAATGAATATAAATCGTAGCAATTTTCATGACCTGCAAGGCAGCAAGTAGAATCCAAAGCAAATGAATAGGAGGGTTGACTTTATAGAAAGTTGCAACTGCAGCAATTAACACAAAAGAAACCATTTCAAGAATACTATTATGCAAGAACAAGCTGCTGATTATGAGTAGTGTAAAAGTGGAGATTAGAATAAGCGTATATTTTATTTGGGAGGCTGCAAAATAGAAGCAAAGCCAAATTAGAATCAATAGGTAATAAATAAGCTTGAACACATCTAACGTTAGACCATTCACTAATTTCTCCATGGAAGGTATTTCCAGAAATAAAGACCAAAAAAATTGAGTTGAAATTAATTGAAAAATACTTGCAAAAAGAACGAATAAGAGCTGAAATTTGTAATTTTTCCAGTTCCAAACGAGAAATTGGCTTGCAACAAAAAGAAAAATCACTTCATTTAATGGAAATGGAAAGAGAATTGCGCCTTTTTCTATGAACTGAATTCCGGCATAAACACAAAGCGTAAGTACCACCAGGAATACAGACCTCTCTTCTCGAATCATTTTTTCTTTGCTAATGCCGCTTCGATATAATCAAAAGTCGATAAGATAACTGCTTTTCCATCTACAACAGCTATGTCGTGCTCAAAGTGAGCGCTTGGTAGTCCATCACTCGTTACAATCGTCCAATTGTCGTCTAATTGCTCTACTTTTTCAGTTCCCATGTTGATCATCGGCTCAATCGCAATCGTTAAGCCATTCTGAATCTTTTTTCCTCGTCCTCGTCTACCATAATTTGGAACTTGTGGGTCTTCGTGCAAGGTTTTTCCTAATCCGTGTCCAACTAAATCGCGCACAACGCCATAACCATGTCTTTCAGCATGATTTTGAATTGCCCAACCTATATCTTCAATTCGGTTCGCAGTAGTGCATTGCTCAATACCCAAATACAAACATTCTTTTGTAACCTGCAAGAGTTTTCTAACTTCGGGTTTTACGTTCCCAATTTCAAAAGTGTACGCGTGGTCGCCATAATACCCTTCGAAAACAGCTCCGCAGTCAACCGAAACAATATCACCTTCTACTAATGGTCTATCTGTCGGCAATCCATGCACAACTTGTTCGTTTACAGAAATCAATAAAGTACTTGGACAGCCGTATAATCCAAGAAAACCAGGAATGGATTTTTGAGAACGTATATAATCTTCCGCTAAGGCATCCAAATATTTAGGCGTGATTCCAGCTCTAATTTCTTCCGCAACTTTCCCTAGAGTTCTACTCACCACTTGCGCTGCTTCACGCATGATCTCAATTTCCTCTGGCGTTTTATAAATTATCATATTTCTGTTGAACATTTTCATTCGGAGCACAAAGATAACCAATACTGAGCAATGTATGGAAGAAGTATACCTATTATCTTTTTTTGGAAGTGGATTTTGTAAACCTATAAATTGTATTTTCACAAACGTATTTTTAATTTTAACGAAAAAAATAACCATGAAAAAAATAATACTTGCAATTGCTTTGCTCTCTAATCTTGGATTGAATGCTCAAACAATTCCAAATAACGGCTTTGAAAACTGGACATTTCCTTTTCCATTTGAAGACCCTGCCGATTGGGCAACATTAAATGTGATAAGTTTTTTGGGAGGTCCAATCAGCACTACAAAATCTACCGATGCGCACAGCGGAAGTTATTCTGCAAAAAGTGTGTCTTTTGAAGCGGATATCAGCGGTTCTGGCACGATGGATTCTCTTGCAGGAATCATGTTTATTGGTTCAATAGATTTCGCAAGCCAATCTTCTGTGCAAGGAATTGCATTCAATTACAAACCGGATTCGTTAATCGTTTGGACAAAATCAAACTTGTTAAGTGGCGATTCTAGCGCAATACAGGTTTCTTTAACGAAATGGAATGCTGCAACGATGTCGCAGGATCAAATTGCACAAGGTTTCTACTTGGAAGAGCAATCTTCGTCTACGTTTAAGCGTGTTTCCATTCCATTAGAATACAACAGCATGGAAGCTCCAGATACCATGGCTATTTTTGTGCTAAGTGGAATTTCTTCTATCCATCCTGGATCCGCAATTTGGGTGGATGATTTTTCCTTTGCTTACCTTTCCGCTTCTGTGGAGGAAATTGGAGGCGTAAGCTGTTCGTTTTTCCCAAATCCTGCTGATAATGTCTTAACAATTAGTGCGGTGAAAGATGAAAACATAGAAGTCTTTACTGCTGCTGGTGCGAAAGTAGATGCGTTTGTTTTGTTCCAAAATGAAACGAAACAACTGAATACAGCGGAATACCCGAGTGGTGTTTATTTCTTGAAAAGTGAAGCTGGAATCGTTCAAAAATTCACTGTAAAACA
>JBIKZR010000312.1:0-3159 GCA_044354635.1 Crocinitomicaceae bacterium
GGGTTCAGACCCTTTAATTCTAGAATATGGAAACAATTATGGGGAAGTAAATTTGAATTTGACCGATTCAACTTGGGTTGCTTTTACAGAACAATTACCGTATATTCAAATAGGAAAAGAAGTGTATTTGGAAATTGATTATTACAATACGAATGCATTGATTACAGGTTTAATAGCGATTTCTCCAAGTTCAGTAATCAATAACCAGAACGTACAACTGAACCCACAAGATCCTGCTTCTGTTAAATGGAAAAAAATATACATTGACTTAAAAGAAGTTGTCTCCAATTCCTCTTCGCAAGCTGATTTTAGAATCTCTTTTCAGGCTCTTATTGATTCTGGCGATAGCGAAGGTAAAATTGTTCTGGATAATATTAAAGTCGTTAGTTTCTAACCTATGAAGAATCGTCTTTTGGTTGTTTTTTTCATTCTAATGGATTGGCTAATGGCTACTGTAGCATGGGTTATTTTTTATTATTTTAGAAAAACATCCATCGAAAAAGTTGATTTCAACATTGGAGAATCTTTTTATTGGGGTGTTTTTATATTACCAATTTTATGGCTTTTACTTTATTATTTACAAGGAACTTACCATAGAATCAAGCGATTGTATCGGTTTAAATTATTTAATCTTACCTTTTTGGGCTCTTTAATCGGTTCAGTTTTTATCTTTTTCACGCTGTTGTTGGACGACGATATTTCCGGTTATCAGCTTTATTATAAATCTATATTTCTGCTTTTTGGGATTCATTTCTTGTGCACCTTCCTTCCTCGATTATTGTTTATTTCTATAATGGTAAATAGAATCCATTCGGGAAAAAATGGATTTAAAACCTTGTTGATTGGCGGAAGCGATAAAGCGGTAGAAGTGTACAACGAAATTATTGGATTGCGAAAAGGAACAAATAATTTTGTTGGTTTTGTAAATATCAATGGTGTCGATAAGCTTCTAGAAGATAGGTTGCCATATTTAGGTCATGCGGATAACCTAGAACGGGTTTTACGCGATCAAAACATCGAAGAAGTAATTATTGCGCTGGAAAGTGTGGAACACGATAAATTAAAATCGATTATCGGGCGAATTGAAGGCGGAGATTTAAGCATCAAGATTTTACCGGATATGTATGATATTTTATCTGGATCGGTAAAAATGACAAATATTTTCGGTGCAATTTTAATTGAAGTGAATGCAGAATCCATGCCTATTTGGCAGCAGGCAATCAAACGTTTTCTGGATGTAGTTCTTTCATTTATTGCACTGCTACTTTTAGTTCCTTTACACATCATTTTGGCAATTGGCGTTAAAATGTCTTCGCCAGGTTCTATATTTTTCCTTCAAGAAAGAATTGGTTTGAATGGAAAACCATTTCAAATTATTAAATTTAGAACAATGTTTGTTGATTCGGAAAAATCGGGTCCACAACTATCTTCTTCAAATGATCCGCGAATAACTCCAATCGGACGTTTTATGCGCAAATTGAGACTCGATGAATTCCCGCAGTTTCTGAATGTTTTGTTGGGAGAAATGTCTTTGGTTGGGCCGAGACCGGAACGACAGTATTACATTGATAAAATTGTACAAATAGAACCCCAATTCCTGCATTTGACCAAAGTTCGTCCGGGAATTACTTCCTGGGGACAAGTTAAATATGGTTATGCTGAGAATGTAGACCAAATGCTGCAGCGAATGAAATTTGACTTACTGTATCTTAAAAATCGTACCTTGGCTTTAGATATTAAGATTATGCTGTATACGGTCATAATCATCCTAAAAGCGAAAGGAAAATAAATTTATTCCAGTAAATAAAGAAAGGAAATTTTCAATTTTATTTTCAGCGTATATTGAATTCAAACATCTTTTCTGCGTTCAAAAACCCTTCTAATTTGTCGCCAATTTGAACAGGGCCGACACCTGCCGGAGTTCCTGTAAAAAGAAGATCCCCTGTTTTCAAAGTCATGAATTTAGAAACATAAGCAATGAGTTTGTCAATAGAAAAAATCATATCTGAAGTGTGTCCAGTTTGTACTTTTTCTTCATTTTTGTAGAGTTCAAATGTTAGATTTTCAAAGTCAAGAGAGCTGATTTCGATGAACTTATTCGAGATTGGAGCGCTGTGTTCAAAAGCTTTTGCAATTTCCCAAGGCAACCCTTTTTCTTTGCAATTTTGCTGTAGGTCGCGCGCCGTAAAATCAATTCCAAGTGTGACTTTTGAATAATATTTTGGCGCAAATTTTTCGGCTATATTTTTTCCAACTTTCTGGATCTGCACGACTAATTCACACTCGTAGTGTAGGTCTTTTGTGAACTCCGGATAAAAGAATGGATTGCCATTTTTTAATAATGCTGTATCCGGTTTTAAAAAGAAAATCGGCTCAGTTGGTAACTCCGATTTCATTTCTTTTGCATGATCTGCATAATTCCTTCCGATACAAATAATTTTCATTTTTCTTGACTTTAAAGGGAATAGTGTGTTACTAAATCTATTTAAACTTATTTTTTAATTCTTCTAATTTTGCCTCGATATTCCGGTTATTATCGTTTGATTTGTGAGAGTTTTCCTTTGCTTTTTTTATTTTTTCCATTTCTTTTCGAAGGCATTGCTTCGTGTATAATGGAAAGTCAGCATCTAGCATCCAGCCATAATAGCCTGGTTCAATTAAAGAAACCTGCTTGATGGTTTTTCCTTTATGTTTTCCAAAATTATAGATTGCATTTCCATCCTCGTCGATTGCAAGTCTTCCTGCAAAGTCTAATAAATTAAAATTTCCCGCTTTTGAAAATTCTGAAAGAAAAGAAATATCGTTTGTTAAATCCTCGTAGCGTTCTACTTGTGCTTTTAACACGTCCCAAGTAGCTTGTGCATCGTATAAAGCATTGTGTGCTTTCTCGATGTCTTTCTTGCAATAAAATTGGTAAGCGGCAGCTAATGTTCGTTGTTCCATTTTGTGGAAAATATTTTGAACGTCTACAAATTTTCTTTTGGAGATATCAAAAGTGCTACCAACTCGCATTAATTCCTCTGCTAAAACTGGAATATCAAATTTATTGGAATTATATCCCGCAAGGTCAGATTCTCCAATGAATGCAACTACCGTTTCTGCTATTTCAGTAAATGTTGGTTCATTTAGAATATCTTCTTCGTAGATACCATGAATTTC
>JBIKZR010000311.1:0-3159 GCA_044354635.1 Crocinitomicaceae bacterium
ACCGAAATGTTTCTCGATAAACTGAACATCCAAAAGAATCTGGTCATCTTTCGGAAGATCTCCAGTTACATTTCCGGTTGCCTTGATTTGCATCATTCCAGCAACACTTAAAAGAAGTATAACTAAGGTTACACCATACACCCAACGTCTTTTAAATTGTGCAAGGTGAATTACCGTGCTAATTAGTCCAGTTGCAAATTTTCTGTCCAAATGCTTTAAATGGCGTTCTTTTGGCGGTTTTGAAAACGAAACAAAAATCGGCAAAATACAAAGAGAAAGAATAAACACCATCAAAATATTCATTGATGCTGAAAGTCCAAACTCCATTAGTTTTTCTGAATTTGTAAAGGCAAAAGTCAAGAATCCAATTGCTGTGGTGAAATTCGTTAAGAACGTTGCCGTACCAATTTTTTGAATAACGCGGGAAAGTGCTTTCACTTTATTGCCATGGTCTTTGACTTCCTGGTGGAATTTAGTCATCAAAAAGATGCAATTCGGAATACCGATTACAATCATCAAAGGTGGAATCAAAGCCATCAAAATCGACAATCGAAACCCTAAGAATCCCATACTCCCAATTGCCCAAATAACGGCAATCATTACCACTGAGTTGCAAATAAAAACAACCCGCAAGGAACGGAAGAAAATATACAATAAAATAGATGTAACGAGAAGCGAAAGCCCAATAAATATGTACATTTCCCCTTGAATTCGTTTACCAATTACAACACGCAAATGCGGCAAACCTGCGTACCGAATCTTGCCAAAATGTTTTTCGTAGGAATTGGCAACTTTTTCAATATCCAATACAACACCTGAGCGCTTCTGATCGTGTAAAAAACGTTCGTCAATACCAATCATCATTAAAGAGACATTGGAACTGTCGTTGTACAATAAATGATCGTAAATTGGATTTTGCTTGATTTCCTTTTCTATATCTTCAATTGATTTTTCTTGAAAGGTGATATCCGAGAAAACGCGTTTCGCATCAAACCTACTTTCTGTAATATTATTTTTAATGGTGAAGAGTGTTGCCTCGGAAATTATGGATAAAACACCATCGTATTGAAGAATGGAATCTCCCAGTTCTTTCCACTTTAAAAAATTCTTCTCCGTGTATAAAGAATCTGTTTCTATTGCCAAAACAAGTGTTCCACCATCTTCTCCAAACATCGACTTGAACTTCTCATAATTCTGCGTTGTTGGAGAATTTTTTGGTAAAACAATTCCATATTTATTTTCAAGCTTCAGACTTGTGAATGCGTAATAGCCAAAAAACACTGTCAACAAGGTAATTATACCTAGCAGGAAGAAACGGTTTCTAAGAATAAAATTTGCTATTTTCGACCACATGTTTTTCTAAAATTGAAGAGAATAAGGCAACAAAAGTAATGAAATTAAAAGATAAGCCAAATAAACTAGGGTTTCAAGTCATTATCGAGCCACTCAAAAAATTCGCGTTGCCAAACCAACCCATTTTGTGGACTTTGCACCCAATGACTTTCTGTTGGGAAATATAAATATTTACTTTTAATTCCTTTTAGCTGTGCTGCTTGAAACGCTTGCATTCCTTCTCCTTCGGGTACTCTAAAATCCATACCGCCGTGTATTACCAGTATTGGCGTATTCCAATTTGCAACATAATTATGCGGACTAAATTTTGCGTAATTTTCTTTGTTCTTCTCCAACCAATATGGTCCACCGTGATCCCAATTTGCAAAAAACAATTCTTCTGTTGTTCCATACCAACTTTCCAAATTGAATAATCCACAATGGGAAACAAATGTTTTGAATCTATTTTCATGGATTCCAGCCAACATATAAACCGAATATCCGCCATAAGACGCGCCAACTGCGCCAAGTTTGGATGGATCCACATACGGTTCTTCCGAAGCGCGATCAATTGCAGTTAAATAATCTTCCATTGCTTGTCCGCCCCAATCTTTTGAAATGGCATCGTTCCATGCTTGACCAAAACCAGGTAAACCTCTGCGATTTGGAGCAACAACAATATAACCTTTCGAAGCCATCAATGCTAAGTTCCACCGGTAAGAGAAAAATTGGCTGAGTGCACTTTGTGGTCCGCCTTGACAATATAAAAGAGTCGGATACTTTTTAGAAGGATCAAAATTCGGTGGAAAAACCATCCAAACGAGCATTTTTTTACCATCAGTTGTTTCCATCCAGCGTTCCTCCACTTTTGGAAGTTGTAGATTTTTTAGAATCGATGCATTCGCTTCAGTAAGCTGTTCGGTCTTGTTTTTCTTTAAGGAAATCGCATACAAATCTGTCGGAGCAACCATGGATTGTCGGCCGGAATACACCTTGTCACCAAAAAGTGAAATACTCACATAATCGTGCTGACCGGTCGTCACTTGACGAATTTTCCCTGAAGCAACATCCATTTCAAAAATATGTACCGTTCCTTTTGTTGCTGCCAAAAAGTAAATCATTTTTCCAGATGGGTGCCAAGCAAAATCCGTTACGGAAAGGTCTAAATCCTTGGTTACGTTTTTATCGATTCCTGTGATATTTCGCAAAATAATGTCGTTTTTATCCGCCTCAAATCCATCGCGCGCCATACTCAACCAAGCCAGTTCACCCGAAGCAGAAAACGCTGGATTGTTGTCGTAGCCTTTGTATGCTGCGGTGAGATTTACCGTTTCTTTAGAAGCGATGGAATATTCGTAAACTGCAGTATTTGTGCTTTGGGCAAATTCTTTTCCAACCAGTTTTTTGGAGGTATAGAGAACTTTTTTTGAATCATTGGAGAAACAAAACTGATCCGAACCGCCAAATGGAGGAACAATACCATCGTATATTTCACCTTGTAAAATATCCGTTCCGAGGGCTTGAATTATTTCGGAAGTTCCATTTGTATTTATGCGGTGAAGGAATAAATGTCGGCGTTTATAATCGTCGAAATGATCCCAGTGTCGGTACATTAAATCATCCTCTATTCTGGCGTTTGCTTTTGGAAGGTCTGCATATTTATCGGTGATTGTCGGTTTCAATTTTAGTGCTTCAATCGTTAGAACCATAGATTCATCTGGCGAAAGTTTAAATCCTTCGAATTCTATATCGGTGAAATTGGAGCATTGGATTTTTTCGGAGCCATCGTATTTCATCTTCCAAATTTGAAGGCCATTTTTTTCCGCT